>CACLEQ010000003.1:0-65402 GCA_902605995.1 uncultured Pelagibacteraceae bacterium | reverse complement strand
TTCTACGGTTTGATGCCATTGATTATTTTGTTTATATCAGTCTTAAACGAATTTGATTTTAACTATTTAAATCTTAAGTATTTTTCCTTTAATTTTCCTTTTATCTTAATTTTTTTCTTCACTCTAAAGGATTTTAAACATTTTGACTATCTTCTGGTATTTATTGCAGGATTAATAAATGACACAGTTGTTGGTTTGCCTTTAGGTATCAGCAGCCTGTCATATATATTAATATGTATTGCAACATCTTATATAAGGAATATCACAATTAGACCAAATCCCATTAAGGATTGGTTTTATTTTTTATTTATCATTTGCTTAATTAGCTCAATTAATTATTCCATATTATCATTATTTTTTTCTTATAATCTTGAACTAAACAGTTTTTTAATAAATATTTTTTTTACTTTCATATTTTACATAGCCTTTGTTTTTATTTTTAAATATTATATAAAAAGTTTAAATGATTAGTTCTTCTAGTGATAATGTTACAAAACTTAATTCGATAAACAGAAGAATGTTTATTACTAGCTCACTTAAATTTTTTATAATGGTGGGTATAGTAAGTAGATTATTTTTTTTACAGGTTAAAGAAAACAAAAAATATTTAACTCTTTCAGATAAAAATCGAATTCGTGAATGGAAACTTGCTCCAGTAAGAGGGGAATTTCGTGATTATTTTGGTAATGTGATTGCTGGTAATTTTGAAGCTTATCAATTACATGTAATTCCTGAACAAGTCGAGGATTTTAGATATATTATTTATCGACTAAAAGATTTGCTAGAGTTGTCAGACAGACAATTTAATAAAGTATTAAAAAAAAAGAGGGAAAATAAACCTTGGGAAACTTTAATTGTTTCTGATAATTTGAGTTGGGAAAAATTTTCAAAAATTAATAACCATTTATATGATTTAAATGGAGTGAAACCTGTCATTTCAATTTCTAGAAACTATCCTTATAAAGAGAATTTTACCCATGTTATTGGATATGTCAGTCAAGCTAATGAAGTAGATATTGAAAGTACCAGCATAATAAAGAAAAATTTTGTGCCAGGTATCAAAGTCGGAAAAATTGGCTTAGAAAAAACTTTTGAGGAAAAACTAATTGGTTCAAATGATATAGAAAGATATGAAGTAAATGCTTATGGAAGAAGAATAAGTAAATTGGAGTTTCAAAAAGGTGAAAGAGGAAAAACCTTAAAATTAACTATCGATACAAAAGTTCAACAACTAGCTAATGAATTATTAAAAAACCAAGCTGGTTCTATTTGTGTCATGGACATTTATACGGGATCCATAATTGCTATGCATTCTTCACCATCTTTTGATCCAAATTTATTTGTCTTTGGAATAAGTCAAGACGAGTGGCAAATGATTAGAAATAACCCTATGAAGCCCTTGTTAAATAAAACTTTACAAGGAAACTATTCTCCTGGATCGACAATTAAACCAATTGTTGCACTTTCTGCTTTAGAAAATGGAGTCATAAATTCAAATTTTACTGTTAGGTGCACAGGAAAAACAGAAATGTATGACCAAACATATCACTGTTGGAAAAAGGAGGGTCATGGTTATATGAACTTGAGAAATGCAATGAAACAGTCATGTGATACTTATTTTTATGAGATTGCAAGAAAACTTGGTGTAGATAAATTAAGTGAAACAGCAAAAAAATTTGGGTTAGGTAAAAAAGTTTTCGGAAATTTATTTGAAATTGAAAAAGATGGCTTAATACCAAACACTCAATGGAAAAAAAATGCTCTAGGCAAAGGCTGGCTGTTAGGAGAAACCATGATTACAGGTATTGGCCAAGGTTATATCCAAACAACACCAATTCAATTATGCTTAATGACTGCTCAAATAGCTAATGGAGGATATAAAATTTATCCAAATCTTGTAATTGACGAAGATAATTCAAAAAAATTAGATAAATTTATACCATTATATAAAAATTCAAAAAACATAAGAATTATACAAGATGCAATGTTCAGTTCAACAAATGAAGTCATGGGTACATCTTATCGTTCAAGAATAGATAATATAAAATATCAATTTGCTGGCAAAACAGGAACTGCACAAGTAAAAAAGATAACTGAAAAAGATAGAGAGTTAGATTTAAAGACTTTTCAAATTCCTTATGAAGAAAGAGATCACGCTTTATATGTTGCTTTTGGTCCTTACAAACAACCAAGATATGCACTTAGTATATTGGTAGAACATGGTGGAAATGGAAGTACCACTGCCGCACCAATGGCAAAAAAATTATTTAAACTAGTAATTGATAGACATGAATTAAGACAATCGATTAAAAATAAAAGATATATGGATATTTAATGTACCAACATTCAAGACTTAATAAAAATAATTTGGATATATTACAAAAAGTTAGAAACTTTGATTATATATTATTGATTTGCATTTTATTACTTGGCTTCATTAGCCTTGCCACAATGTATTCTACTGACGGTGGTCAGATATTATTTCACACAAAAAGTCATTTTATGAAATTGGCTGTTTTCACAGTGATGATGATATTTTTTTCATTTATAAATATTAAATATTGGTTTTCCATTGGATATCTCTCATATTTAGGAATTGCTGTATTATTAATTTGCACATATTTTTTTGGAATTACATCATCTGGATCAAAGAGATGGATAGATTTATATTTCATCAATTTACAACCTTCAGAACTAATGAAAATTTTTATTATTCTATGTCTTGCAAAATACTTTCATAGAATGAAATTACAAAATGTAAATTCAATTTATACAATTTTAACCTCTTTAATTATTATTTTGTTACCAATGGGTCTAGTAATTGTCCAACCAGATTTAGGAACCTCAATTTTAATTGCAATAAGTGGTATCGCAGTTTTGTGGTTTGCAGGTGTGAATTATAAGTACTTTATTTATACCTTATTAGGTTTTGTAATTTCATTACCTTTTATTATAGCATTTTTAAAACCTTATCAAAAATTGAGAGTTTTAAGTTTTCTAAATCCAGACAGAGACCCCTTGGGTGCTGGTTACCAAATTATTCAATCGAAAATTGCTGTAGGTTCAGGAGGGGTATTTGGAAAGGGTTTTTTAAAAGGAACACAAAGTTACTTAGAATTTTTACCAGAAAAACACACTGACTTTATTTTTACACTTTTTTCTGAGGAATTTGGTTTTATTGGTTCAGCAGTTTTACTTTTAATTTATGCAATAATAATTTATCGAATTGTTGCAATCGGAGCTAATTCAAGAAGTTATTTTGCAAAAATATTTTGTTACAGTTTTGGCGCTTCAATTTTTGTTTATATTACAATAAATATGAGTATGGTTTTAGGCTTGTTGCCTATTGTTGGGTCTCCATTACCAATTATGTCCTATGGAGGTTCATCAATGTTAGCTACCATGACTGGTTTTGGTATTGTTATGAGCTCAAGAGTTCATAATCAACAATCCATTGCTTGAGTATAATTTGTCGCTTAAATTATTTAATAAAATAATTGTATACATTTTTTAATGAATAATAATTTAAAAGTCGGAATTGTAGGAGCTGGTATACAAGGAATTTCGAATGCGCTATTTCTTCAAAAAAAAGGATTTGATGTAACAATTTTTGATCGTGAGAGTCCGGGCAGTCCTGCAGCATCTTACGGTAATGCGGGCCATTTTTCACCTTACGCATCTTTATCTCTCAATAGAACAGATATTTTAACAGATGTGCCAGCAATGCTAATGAGTTCAACTGGACCTCTAGCGCTTAAATGGAATTATGTTCCAAAAATGATTCCATGGTTTATTAAATTTATTTTAAATACTTCAAAAAATAAAATGATGCATACTGCAAAAAATATGCACCAAATATTAGATCTAGCATTACCAGCATACGATGAATTATTTGACGAAATAAATTTGGATGGTTTAGTTGAAAATAAAGGCATTTTATATATTTGGAATAATAAAGATTTAAAAAGCAGAGAACTTGAAATTAAAGTTAGAGATGAGCTCGGTGTAAAGCAACAATTAGTTAGCAAAAGTGAAATACATGATTTAGAGCCTAATTTAAAACCATTCTATCATTCGGGTGTTTATTACCCATATGCTAGACATGCAAGAAACCCAAAAAAAATTTTACTAAAGTTTTTTGAACTTTTTTTAAACAAAGGTGGAAAATTTAATAAGGTAAATATTAAAGATATAAAATTTGAGAACGAAAAACCAATTTTAATCAGTGATGAGGATGAATATTTATTTGATAAAATGGTAATAGCTTGTGGTGCTTTTTCAAAAAAATTAACTGATAATCTTGGAGAAAAAATTCCGCTTGATACTGAAAGAGGTTACCACATACATTTTAAAGATTGCGATCATTTATTAAGCAGACCTGTAATTTTTTCTAATAGAGGTTTCGGTATTACGCCTATGGAACAAGGTTTAAGAGTGGTAGGTACAGTTGAGTTTGGAGGATTAGAAAATCCTCTCTCAAAATCAAGAATTAAAAATTTAATAGAAAATGCAAAATATATGTTAGGAGATTTGCCAGAACATGACGATGAGTGGTTAGGATTTAGACCAACGTTACCTGATTTTTTGCCTGTAATGGGCCCTTCAAAAAATCACAAAAATGTATTTTATTGTTTTGGTCATCATCATTTGGGATGGACATTAGGACCAATATCTGGGAAAATTGTATCTGGAATGATTGCTAAAGAAAATACTAATCTGAACTTGAACCCTTATAGCTCTGTAAGATTTTCTTGATTTTGTGTCAAATAAAAATTATTTAGCTTATTTATTTTTAGTACTGGCCACATTGTGCTGGTCAGGTAATTTTATTGTCGGAAAATTTGCAACATTTTTTGAAATTCCTCCTTTAACTCTTAATGTTTTCAGATGGATTTCTGTTTGGTTTATTTTATTACCTTTTACTTACAAAGAAATTTACAGAAATTTGCCATATATAAAAAAAAACTGGCTTGTAATTAGTTTTATGGGGGTAATTACGATTAGTACATTTAACTCGGTTGTTTACTTTGCACTTAATTATACGCAAGTCATAAATGCTGTTCTAATGCTTGCTGCTATTCCTGCTGCCACAATAGTTCTTTCTTCATTTATGAAAATTGAAAAAACAAATATTTTTCAACTATTTGGATTAATACTATCAATAGTTGGAATAGGATCAATAATTTCAAATGGAGACATTCAAAAGATAATTTCTCTAAATTTTAATAAGGGGGATATGTGGATGCTAGTTTGCGTAATTACTTGGTCCCTTTATTCAACTTTACTTAAAAAAAATAAATTTAAGCTTTCACAGTTTACTTTGATACAATTAATGGTTTCAGTAGGAGTACTTTTTCTGATACCTCAATTTTTTTACGAGAAATCAATTGGATTAAAGCTAAATTTAAATAAAGAATTTTTATTAATACTTATTTATGTAGCAGTTTTTCCAGCCATAGCTGCATATTACTTTTGGCAAAAGGGAATTGAAATAATTGGTCCAAATCGATCAACTATGTTTATTCAACTAATGCCTTTATTCAGCGCTATTATGGCAATTATTTTTTTCAAAGAAAAATTTGAGTTATATCATTTTGCAGGAGCAATCTTAATATTATCCGGTATCTATTTATCCAATAGGAAAATTAATGCTTAAAGTTGCTATTCTAGATGATTATCAAAATATATTTCAACAATTTGTTGATATTGAAAAATTATCAGGAAAATATGAGTTTAAAATTTTTAGTGAACCGTTTTTAGATGAAGCTGATGCTATTGATCAACTATCTGATTTTGAAGCATTACTTGTTATGCGTGAAAGAACCCCATTAACAAAAAATTTAATTGATAATTTAACTAGGCTTAAATTCATAATAACAAGTGGATTAAGAAATAAATCTATCGATCTTGAGACTGCAAAAAAAAGAAAAATCATTATTTGTGGCACTGAGATGAATACGAATCCTACACCTGAGTTGACATGGTCTTTGATTTTAGGTTTAGCAAGAAATTTAAAAACTGAAATAGACAACATGTATCAAGGATATTGGCAGACAACTGTTGGCGTTGAACTAAAAGGTAAAATTTTGGGATTGATTGGCTTAGGAAAAGTAGGCAGTCAAGTTGCTAAAATTGGAAAAGCTTTTGGAATGCAGATAATGGCATGGAGTGAAAATCTTAATCTAGATACTTGTAAAGAATTAGATGTTCTTCCTTGCTCAAAGGAAGATTTAATAAAAAATTCAGATTTTTTGTCTATTCATGTTCAGGGAGGTGACAGATACAAAGATTGTATTACGATCAAAGAGTTTGACAAAATGAAGAAAACATCTTTTTTGATTAATACTTCTAGAGGTCCAATTGTTAATGAGGATGATTTAATTATAGCTCTTTCAACAAATGAAATAGCCGGAGCAGGCTTAGATGTTTATGAAAAAGAACCCCTACCAGAAAATAATAAACTAAGATTTTTACCTAATGCTTTACTGACACCTCATATTGGATATGTGACTACGGAAAATTATGAAATATTTTATAATCAAATGATCGAGGCGTTAGAGAGTTGTGTAAATGGGAAACCTATTCGGGTGATAGAATAATAATGGATTTGCCAGTTGTTAATCATAAGGATTATTTTGCTAAGATTGGCGATGATCATAAATTTCCTATTTATAAATTTGGTGATTTAGCAAAATTTTTATTAGATAAAAAAATTATCCAAAAATTTCACTTACCTTATCCATGTTCTAATAAAACTTTAAAAAGAGCACATTCTGAAAAATATATTAACGACATCAAAAATAAAACATTAGATAAAAATGGAATAAAAAAAATTGGTTTCCCTTTAGTTGACAGTGTAATTCAGCGATCTCTAATTGCTACAGGTGGTACAGTACTAGCTTCAAAATTAGCCTTTAATTATGGAATTGCATGTAATACTGCGGGTGGCAGTCATCATGCAAACTTTAATAGTGGAGCTGGTTATTGTGTATTCAATGATGTTGCCGTTGCTACACAATATTTATTAAATAAAAAAATTGTAAAAAAAATATTAATTTTAGATTTAGATGTCCATCAAGGAAATGGTAATTCTGATATTTTTAAGGATAACAAAGATGTTTTTACTTTTAGCATGCATTCTAAATCAAATTATCCTGCAAAAAAATCAATAAGTGATCTTGATATAGAACTTGAGGATAATATGGAAGATAAAAAGTATTTAAGTTTATTAAAAGATAATCTTAAACAATTTGATGATAAAAATTTTGATTTTGTTTTTTACATAGCTGGAGTTGATATTCATTTTAATGATCGATTAGGTAAAATAAAAATTTCTGACGAAGGTATAAAGCAAAGAGATGAACTAGTGACACAAAATTTTTTTTCTAAAAATATTCCACTTTGTGGTGTTCTTGGGGGTGGTTATAATAATGATCCCAAAAAACTTGTTGAATTACACTCTTTTTTACATAGCTCATGTGCTAAACTAATCTAATTTTATGAAAAAGAAGAATCCTAACCTTTCAGCAGAACAAAAGTTAGTAATGTTTGAGGAGGGAACTGAACGACCGGGTAGTAGTGAATTAAATAACGAAAAAAGAGATGGAAGTTATCATTGCGCAAATTGCGATATAAAACTCTTCGACTCAAAAACAAAATATGAAAGTGGTTCAGGTTGGCCATCTTTTTACGAATCGTTACCTGATGTCTTTGAAACAAAAACTGATCACATTATTGGTTACCCAAGAACGGAATATCATTGTAAAAATTGTGGTAGTCATCACGGTCATATCTTCGAAGACGGACCGCAACCTACAGGAAAAAGATATTGTAATAATGGAATTTGTTTAGTTTTTAAGGAAAAATAAGAAAAATTTTTCTATACATATAAAACTAATTATTTTAAAAAGGATTTAATGAAAAAAATATTATCAATCATTTTTACCTTTTTTTTATTTTCTTCAGTAAACGCTGAAGATATTTCAAAAAAAGTTTCAGAATATGTCAGCAATATAATTCCGGGTGAGGGTGATACAGAAGTCAGTATTGATTTAAGAGAAAATTATGAGCCTGATTATAGTATTTTAGCTGTAAGAGAAATATCAAAAACAGATAATGGAAACCTTTTTACGCAATTCTCATTATTTAATGCTGATAAGAATAATGATGAGAGAATAATTGGAAATCTTGGTTTTGGTAAAAGAATATTAAATGGTGATAAAACTACGATGACAGGTTTTAATGCCTTTTTTGATTATGATGATATTGGTAATGCTAGATCTAGTTTAGGCTTAGAGGCTAGAAATGCAACTTTAGATTTTGGATATAACTATTATTTTAAAATTGATGATGGAACGGATGAAAAAGTTTTAGATGGGTATGATTTAAGATTAGCTTCACAGATACCATTCATGCATTGGGCCGATTTATTCGTAAATAATTATGAATGGGAAGGAAGAGATCGAGACGATATTAAAGGTATGAAAATAGGTTCTGAACTCTTGTTATCACCAACATTGAATTTAGAATTGGCATTTGACGATAAAGATAAAGATGGTCTAGAAGATGAGTGGTACGCAAATATTACATTTGTGCACCCACCAAGGTCAGGCCCTTCATTGCAAGATGGTTTTTTAAGCGATAGCGCATGGAAAGAAGAGAAAGATATGTCAGGAGAACTATTAACAAAAGTAAATCGAAATAATAAAATAGTGGTCGAATTTAAGGGACTCTCAACAATCTCAAGAACTGATTAATATGAAAAATATTTTTAATATCATTATTCTTTCTTTAATTTTATGGGTTGGTTCTACACAAATATCCTTTGCAGCAACTGGCCCTGCAGATATTTACAAAGTTACAATGAGAAAAGTAGAATTATGCACAGCGAGCACAGGAGTTACGAGTTGTGAAAATGCAGTTGTAATTGGAAGTGGTGATCGTACTATAGACATTGCAGCCGTTGGTGAAGGTGCAGTTGCAGCAGCTTATGGTGATCCAGCTTTATTACCTCTAGGAACAACTTACACTCATATGAGAGTTACAATTGACAGAAAGTTTTCAGTTAGATCAACAGCCGCAATTAGTGGTGGGGATGCAAATACAGATGCATGTGTTACAATCGCAACAACCGATGACATGTACGCAGGTGATCAAGATGCAAATAAATACACTCATAAGCCTGCGGTAGCAGAAGGTGGAACAAGAGCTGAAATGAATATGTATTTAATTAACGATCAATATACCAGGTGTAACAATGTAGATTGTGACGATACAACAGCTGATCAAAGTCAAGAGTATGATCAAGGAATTGGTTCATCAAAACATCAAACTCAACATGCGGATGGTAGTTCAGATGATGATCATATACTTATCTACGAATTAACATCACCGTATACTGTAGCATTAATTGCACCAACGATTGATATATCTTTTGGTACATCTGCAGCGATCTCTGTTAATAATAATGGCAGTAATTTATGTCAAATATGGGCTGAAGAACCTGCAGTAACTATCACTATTAAGTAACTTTTCTAAAACTAAATAAATCTGTTACGCTAATTAATAATGTTAATTAAATATATTAGTTTTTTAATAGGAATTATTTGGTCATACTCAATAATAAAAACTCAGTCAGTATTTAGCAAAAAGGCTGGTATTTTATTTAAAATATTTATTACCAAAGTTTCTTGGTTCACTTTTGTAGTAGCTTGTTACTTTGGTTATAAAAATTTCACGATTAAATCTGTTATTATCGGTGTTGTAACTGGAATTTTGTTAGTAAATATTGTTTTTTATTTTCTTAAAAAATATATAAATCAAAAGTTTAATGAAAAACAAATAACAATTTTCAAAAGTTTTTTCGAATATACTTTGGTTTTTTTAGTAATTTACTTCGTTTTATTTTAAGAGATCTTGTAATTTATTTTCTTTCTCTAAAGCCCTTACTTCATCATAGCCACCAATATGTTCGTCATTAAAAAAAATTTGAGGAATAGTTCTTTTTCCATTGGATTTTTTTATCATTTCATCCATTGCACCATCTACTTTGCCAATATTAATTTCATTATATTGAGCGTTGTTTCTAGTTAATAATCTTTTAGCAGCATCACAGTAATTGCAAAATGGTCCAGTATAAATTGTAACTTTTTTCATATATTATAAATAATCACCTTTTCTAATTTTACCAGATAATTGCTTTCTAGAATATTCAAATTTTTTTCGGTGTTTAATACTTTTTTGATGTACTCTTTTTCTCCATAATCTAAAAGAGGAAGGTTTAAGAGATCTTCTCATGATCTTGATAACATCGGACTCTCGATATCCAGTTTTTTTCTCTATTTCCTCAAAAGTGATCCTATCGGCCCAGGCCGCCCAGATGACCCAGTCTGGATCTTCTATATTTGGCTGTGGATTTTTGACACGGGTAATAGGCCTGTGACCTTTTTTTTTCATGAAATCCTTATATTTGAAAAAAATCAATAATGCATTTTTTTTTGATTCTGTTATATTACTCTAGATAGTCCTTCTTAGCCATCTTTAGCTCCCGGTTTTTAAGGACTATCCTTTTCATGCTTCCCCTAGATTTTATCCTCTTTTTACAAATCATTTTTTTTCTTTTTATTACTCCAGGGACTCCAAGAGTAGTGATTATTTCTTATTCAATGAATTATGGGGTGCAAAAGTGTGTGTGGACCGCTTTAGGAGATATTACTGCAAATATTGTTCAAGCAACTTTAGTAATCTTTGTATTAGGAGCTTTCCTCTCTAATAACCCAATTTTTTTAAATGTGATCAAATGGATTGGAATATTTTATTTACTTTATTTAGCTTACGACGTTTATAAATCAAAACCTAAATCAATTAATTCAAAGAAAGTTAATTCAAAAAGTATTTTCTCATTCTTTAGAGATGGTTTTTTAGTTGCAGGCACAAGCCCCAAAGCATGGTTATTTTTTCCACTAATATTCCCACAGTTCATTGATTTTAATTCTAATTATATAATTCAATTTTTTATTTTAATCGTTACTTATGTTGTTTTAGATTTTCTATCTTTGATTGGTTACGCTATACTTGCACAAAAATTAATAGTATGGATAAAAGCTAATCCAAAAACTATCAATACAATCTCAGCGAGTGTTTTAATTATAATTGCTCTAATTATTATTGTGTCACAACAATATTAATAGAATTGAATGTCTTTTTGTCACTTGCAATATTTTTAGATTCTTTATTTAATTGCTTATTAATTAATTAATCAAAGAGGAAATAAAATGAAAATAAATAAAATAATCTTGAGTTTTATTTCTGCATTAGCAATATTATTATCTACGTCTGTAACATCTTTTGCAAAAGTAGTTGGAGATAAGATAATTTTAGGATCTGCTATTTCATTAACTGGAAAATATTCTTCTAATGGTGTTCATACTCAAAACGGCTATAACATGGCTGTTGACAGAATTAACAGCATGGGTGGAGTTAAAGTTGGTGGAAAAACTTATAAGTTTGAAATCATTTATTATGATGATGAGTCAAACCCGAAAAGAGCAGCGCAACTTGCAGAAAGATTAATCTCACAAGATGGTGTTGAGTTTATGCTTGGCCCATACAGTTCTGGATTAACAAAAGCAATTGCTCCAGTAACAGAAAAATATGGTGTACCAATGGTTGAGGCAAATGGTGCTTCTAGATCTTTGTTTACTAAAGGTTACAAATATCTATTTGCAGTTTTAGCTCCAGCTAACTTATATCTTGATGTAGCAATTAGAACAGCAGTTGAGTTAAATGGTGGAAAAGGTGTCAGAATTGCACAAGCATTTGAGCAAGATGCTTTCTCACAAGATGTTAGATTAGGTATTTTAGATGCAGCAAAAGAGACTGGATCTGAGATCATAATCGACGATAAACTGCCTAAGGAACTTAACGATATGGCTGCTACATTGGTTAAAGTAAAACAAATGAAGCCAGATGTTTTAGTTGTTTCAGGACATACAAAAGGAGCATTAACTGCAATCAGACAAATTGCTGAAATGAAAGTAGATGTTCCAATGTTAGCGATGACACACTGTGATGCTGCGAAATTATCAAAACAACATGGTAAAAATTCACAGTATGCTCTTTGTGCATCTCAATGGCATAAAACACTAACTTATAAAGATGACTTCTTTAAAGATGGTATGACTTACGCAGCAGACTTTACAAAAGAGTTTGGTTACGATCCGCCATATCAAGCAGCTGAGTCATCAGCGGCATTGTTAGTTTTTAAAGACGCTTTTGAAAGAGCAAATTCTTTCGATCAAAAGAAAGTAAGAGACGCTCTTGCAGCAACTAACATGCAGACTTTCTATGGAAATATAAAGTTCGCACCGGGTGGTCAAAATGTTGATAAACCGATGGTTCTTTTCCAGGTTATGTGTGATGGCGCAGGAAAATGTGAAAATAAAGTTGTAGCTCCACTAAAGTGGGCTTCTGCTGAATTAATTCACCCAATTCCTAAGTGGTCTAAAAGATAATAGCTAATCTATAAATACCCCCTATACTCTAGGGGGTATTTTTTTTTAAGAGAACATTATGGATTTCATGGTTTTTCAATATCCAATGATAAGTGTTCAAGCTTGCTTGGATGGAATCCTTCTTGGAATTTTATTTGCACTAATTGCTTATGGTATGGCTTTGCAATGGGGTGTTATGAATATCATAAATATTGCACAAGGTGATTTAGTTATTCTTGGAGGATACATTGCATATTTTATGTATCTTTATGGAATTCACCCAGCATGGGGGGTAATCGTTGCACCAATCATAATGTATTTTGTTGGCGTAGGTCTTTATAAATTAGTAATTAATAAAGTTGTTGATAGAGATTTATTTATCTCAATTCTTGCTACATTTGGCATAAGTATTCTTTTTATGCAGTTAATGAATTTTGCATTTGGAGCAGACGTTGTTTTAGCTAATTCAGGTTATGGAACAACATTCTTATTTGATAGTGCAGTAGTTTTACCAAATTCAAAAATATTTTCTGCATTTATTAGTATTTTATTTGCAATTTGCTTAGTAATTTACATGAAAAAATCTAAGCTTGGTCGTGCAATTAGAGCGACTGCACAGAATGCAAGAGCAGCAAAGATTCTAGGAGTAGATACAGAGAAAGTCTATGCAGCAACATTTGGCATTAATGCAGCTCTTTGTGGTGTTGCAGGAGCATTAATTTCTATTACATTTACAATTCATCCCTACATGGGATTACCTTATACAATTAGATCTTTTATGATTGTAATAGTTGCTGGATTAGGAAATTTACCAGGAGTAGCATTATCAGGTATGGGATTAGGAGTTTTTGAGGAATTCGCAGACTATATTTTAGGCACTGAATTTAGAATAGGTGCAGTATTTTTATTATTAGTTTTAATTTTGGTTTATAGAAGATTTAAATTATCAAGAAAAAGAGAGTATTTAAAATGATAAGAAAAATTATACTTTTAATTTTATTTTCAGTGTTTGTGTCATCGACAGTTCTTGCTTGCGAAGGTCGTGAAATAAAGAAAAGTGGATTTTTATACTATAAGGACGGTAAAGGTAAATTTGTTGAAGGTTATGACATTGAAAATCCTCAAGATAAAATAATTATGGTTTTTAATCGTGGATCATGGCATGTAAAAAAAGGTTCTCGTTTTTGTATTCAAAAAAACAATAGTATGCAAAGTGTATTAGCCCAACTTTCAGGAACAATTATAGATGGTAAAGAATTAGTTGTTTGGATTAATATGGAATTATGGAAAGCTGGTCTTTATACACATGAAAACAAATGTGTAAAAGGGGAGCATATGTATAAGGGTAAAAAATTATATTTTACTCCACCATATTGGAAATGTATGTGGGGACCACCAACTTATATAAAAAAAGTAAAAACCTCTAAAGATGATATTTTACAAGTTCCAGAATATGTTAGTAATTTTCCCTTAAAAAATAGAGCAGCAATAAATAGTGCAATTGCGGATATATTTGTTGAAAAAGGAACACCAAGAAACCAACTTTTTATTTCAGGCCATTCATGTGGGGGTATTGGAAGTTTAAGAATGGAGGCTGTGTTTCCAGAAGTTTATAATGCTGCAATTTCTCTTAATCCGAATTGTTGGGATAATATTGATAATGATTTAATGAGAGAGTTTCAGTTAGATGAAATAAGAGGTGCAGAAAAATTAGATGCTTTAACTTTCCATGGAGAAATGGATGGAGCAAGTAGCTATTTAGGAATTTCAAGTTATATGAGGTGGATTGGAGATAAGCCTGGTGCTGAATGGGTTGAACTTCCAGTTCACAACAGTCCAAATGGAAAGGAATTTATAATTAATGGAGTAGAATGCAAAATAAAATATAGAATGAACAGTGGTTGGAAAATAAAGCATAATTGGGATTACGGCCATAAATCGAAAGCTTGGACTGTAGTAGATCCTAAAGAAAAAGCTGAAATGAAAAAAAAAGCTGCTGGACACAATATTGCATCTGATATGTGTTTTACGCCTTATCTAGAGGACATCAAAAAATTTATAGCAAAAAAATTATAATATTATGAATAAAAATAATTTAATTTTAGTTTATAAAAGATTTAAATTATCAAGAAAAAAAGAGTACTTAAAATGAGGAAAATATTACTAATGATATTATTGTTAACATTTCCAAATTTATCTTTGGGAAATGAAAGATTTATACCGCTAGAACTTTTTACTGGGGGAGAGATAAGAGATGACACTGAAATAAAATTTACTCCTGCTGACAAAATTTTTGGTGAAAAACGCAGAAAAAAAATTGTAGGCCCTATTGATTGGAGAGCTCCAGGATCTAAGGAAATTATCAAAGTTTACAAGAGAACGCAAAAAAATAGAGAGGGTAGAGTTAAAAAAACTCAACTTTTTACGGTTACTAATGACGGTCAGTGTATGGGAAGAGTATATGATCAAAGAAGATCAGGAACTAAATATATTAAAAATGGATGCAAGTTTCCCTTAGGTTTTTGGAAAAAAGGTGAAACTAGAACATTTTCAGTTACAGATCGTGGAGCAAGAACTGTAGAACTTAAAATACTAAGTTTAGGAAAAAAACCAAAAGATTGTGTAAAATATAATTGGAAACTGTTTGACGATGCGACTGGAAAAAAATTAGGAGATAATGACTACAAGTTTTGCAAAGGTAGAGCTATGACATATTTAAAAATAAGAAAGATTAAATCTAAATGATGTTTAAAAATGATAAATAAAAATATTATTTTATATACTGCAATATTAGTTTTTGGAATAACAGCACCATTTATTTTTCCCGCATTTAAAGTTCAATTATCAATACTTTGTGTCTTAATTGTATTAGCTCTTACGTGGAATATTCAAGGTGGAGAAATGGGATATAATACATTTGGAAATATTTTATTTTATGGTTTGGGCATGTACTTATGTGCGTCTGTTCAGGTTGGAATGTTTTTCCCTCTTGCGGAATGGACAGAGAGCGGTGGAGAAAAAACATTTGTACACACTCCTGCTCAATTTTTTCAAGGGATGGCGGTAGGTTTAGTAGTTGCTGCAATAGTTCCGACAATAGTTGCAGGATTGATTGGTTATGCAATTTTAGGATTAAGAGGTCATTATTTTGCAATTTGTACTTTAGGTTTAGGAGTAGCTGCAGGAGAAATTTCTGGAGGAATAGAAATTATTGGGGCTGGCCAAGGTTTTACAACACCCCCATTTCCAGACGTAGGTGGCTTAGAAGCAAGAGGAGAATTTTTCTACTTATTAAGTTTTGTAGCTCTTGTACTAACATTCATTGCGGTAAGAGCAATTTATTCTACAAGATTTAAATTGATATTAAATGCAATTAGAGACAATGAAGATAAAGCTGAAGCAATGGGAATTCAAACAATGAAGTATAAAATTATTGGGTGGATGATATCAGCTTTCTTCTGTGGTTTAGCAGGAGGTATAATGGGAGGATTAGTTGGCTACATAGACTCAACAGATGTTGCATTTGATGGAAGAGAAATGGGAGTATTTATGGTCTTGATGGCTATCTTAGGAGGTAAAGGAACTTTGTGGGGTCCTGTTATAGGAGCTACAGTTTTTCATATTTTTAAAGAAGGGTTTTGGACTTTCTTCCTAGGTTGGCAGTATGTAGCTCTAGGAGTTCTTATAGTTGTAATAGTAATTTATTTCCCTGAGGGAATAATGGGATGGTTAAGAGAGAAATTTCCAGAAAGATTTGGTGAAACAATAGATGAAGCAGATCGAAAAGCACAGGTAGAATTAAAATGAGTATATTAGAAGTAAGTAATGTCAGCAAATCATTCGGGGGAGTAAAAGCAAATGTTGATATTTCAATGAATGTTGAGAAAGGTAAGATTGTCGGATTAATAGGACCAAATGGTTCGGGCAAGACAACTTTATTTAATTCCATTGTAGGAACTTACCCAATAGATAATGGATCTATTAAATTTAATAATAAAGAGGTTTCAGAATTACCAGTTCCAGTAATTGCTAAGCTTGGTTTGTTGAGAACTTTTCAACAAACAAGAATTTATGGAAAATTAAATTGTGTAGAAAATATGCTTATTAGCCATAAAGGAAGTGATGCAAGTATATTTACAATATTTTCTAAAATACCAAAAGACCTTACAGAAAAAGCAGAAAATTTATTAAATTTTGTTGGTTTGTATCAAAAAAGAAAATTACGAGCAGGGGATTTGTCTTTCGGTCAACAAAAGTTATTAGAGCTTGCCATGGCATTGATGAACGAACCAGAAATGTTATTATTAGATGAACCCACGGCTGGAATAAACCCAACATTAATTAATGGAATTATTGATAGATTGATCAAGGTAAATCAGGATTTTGGCATCACACTTTTAGTAATTGAGCATAATATGAAAGTAATCATGCAATTAGCTGAAGATATTTTTTGTTTAGCTCATGGAAAAATGCTTGCCAAAGGAACACCAGATGAAATTAAAAATGATAAGAGTGTGATAGATGCTTATTTAGGAGCTCAATAATGTCAAATCAATATGAAGTCTTAGGTAAAGCGCCAGCAGCGGAAGATTTAAAAAATTTGTCTTCCAAAGATGTTCATCTAACAATTAAAGACCTTAACGCAGGTTATGGGAAAATGGAGATTCTTCATAATTTTGATTTATTTGTTAGTAAGGCTCAATCGTTATGTTTAATTGGACCCAATGGTGCTGGTAAGTCAACAATACTTCATTCTATATATGGGTTTACAAATATTTTTTCAGGAAAAATTGAAATTGATGGTAAAGAGATAACCTCTTTAACACCCGCTGAAAAATTAAAATCAGTTGGCATAGCATATATTTTGCAAGATAACTCTGTATTTCCAGATATGACCGTTGAGGAAAATTTATTGATGGGAGGTTTTATAAAAGATAAGACAGAAGAATCTTTTGAAGAAGCTGAAAAAATTCTAAAAAAATACGATAGATTAGGCAATAGAAGAAATCAACCTGCCAAAGTTTTATCAGGTGGTGAAAGAAGATTATTAGAAATTTCAAGAGCCCTAGTAATGAAGCCGTCAGTCTTGCTAGTCGATGAACCATCTATTGGACTAGAGCCAAGATATATAGAAATGGTATTTGAAATTTTAAGAGATCTTCAAGAAAACGAAAAAAAGACAATTATTCTCGTAGAGCAGAACGCAAAAAAAGGATTAGAATTTGCTGACATTGGTTATGTTTTGGTATCAGGGCAAACTGCAATAGCTGGTAAGGGAGATGAACTTTTAGATAATCCTGATGTTGGACGCCTATTCCTAGGCGGATAATGATTGATTCAAAATATTTTTTTAAAGGATTTGCTTCTATAAAGGGAGTTAGAAGTCCAGCCATAGCTTTAGGTGCAAGTTTTATTGCTATTGGAGCACTTTTAAAAAATATTGGATTTACAATTCAAGAAAGTATTTTTTCTACTTTTTTAACCTACGCATTACCTGGTTCATTGGTTATGGCAGAGTCTATGATCGTGGGAGCATCATTATTAAATATATTTATCGCCGTATGGTTAGTTAATGCAAGACTTTATCCAATGACAGTTTCTTTAATGCCATTGTTAATGCATAAATCACAACCTAAATGGAAATATTACTTATCGTGTCATTTCATAGCCGTTTCTTCTTGGCTAATAATGAAAGATAATTATGATCAAATAAATAAAAAATCTAGAATTGATTTTTGGATAGGAATCGGGGCCGCGACTTGGTCGGTGGCAATTATTTCAACTATTATAGGATATTTTGCATCAGATTTTTTAAATAGAGAAATATTAATTGGATTAGCAATAATTAATCCCATTTACTTTACCTGTATGATGGTTGGAGCTATGAAAACCATAAAGATTAGTTTATCAATTATTTTAGGAACAATTCTTGGACCGGCTTTTTATTTTATATCACCTGAATGGTGCATTTTATTTGGAGGTGTAACAGCTGGCACCATTGCTTTTTTTATTGGAGAGATAAATGACCAGTAATATTTTTTTTATAATTTTAGTTACTTCAGCAGCGACATTTTTATCCAGATTTTTAGGTGTTGTGAGCGCACAGAATATAAAAGAGTCTTCAAAAATATTTAGATGGTTTAATTGCTTAGCTTATTCGACCCTTGCTGCTTTGATAGCTAGAATAGTTATATTTCCATCAGGTCTTTTGTCCGAGGTAGATTATTTTGTTAGAGTAATAGTAGTAGTTTTGTCTATAGGTCTTTTTTATATAACCAAAAAAAATTTAGTTTACCCTACAATTTTCTCTGCTATCATATTAACACTATTCAATACTTACTTATGATAGATGAAATCAAAGGTTTTGATATAAAATTTAACGAAAAAACATCTAGAATCATAAATATAGATATTTCTGATGATATTATTGGTAAGTTAATTTTTCCTTTTAATAAATTTGATTTAACTGCATTAGAATATAAACCTTTCACAAGATTTACAATTGCTAAAAGTTTAGACGACTTAAGCGATAATAAACTATCTAAATTTCTAAATAACATAATAAAAGATAGAAACACTGGATGTTTTATTATTAAACCAAAAAACATTACTCCTAAAATCAATGATATTTTTTTAGTAAAACTCTCAACCGCAGTTGCACATTTGATTGGTAACCCAAATCATGATGCGATGGCAGGGAAGTATTATGCTAGATTTCATGTTAAACATGTAGATAAAAGTGACTCATATTTAAGAAAAGCCTATACAAACATGGATCTTCATACAGATGGTACATACGTTAAAGAGAAAACTGATTGGCTTTTAATGTCTAAAATTGAGGAAAAAAATGTCGAAGGAGGTGAAACAGCAATGCTGCATCTTGATGACTGGGAGCATTGTGAGAAATTATATAATGATCCTGTTGCAAAAGAAGATTTTGTTTGGAGTTCTCCGAGAAGCAAAAATATAGATTATAAAGTTGAGCATCCAGTTTTTTCTTCAGATGATAAAGGTAGAGCGCAAATTTCTTACATAGATCAATTTCCTGAACCTAAGAATATGAAACAAGGGATTTTCCTTCAAAAATTGTCTGATAGTTTAGAGGAAAGTTCTAATAAAGTCATAACAGAACTACCTGTTGGCTCTGCAGTAGTTGCAAATAATTATTTTTGGCTTCATGGCAGAAAACCTTTCAAAGAAAATAAAGAATTAAGTAGAGAGTTATTGAGAATAAGAGGCTCTTTTTTTATTAATTAATACTAAAATATTCATTATAAAGGGTTAGTTTATGAAATTAGGTTTTATAGGAACAGGTAAAATATCATCATCAGTCATTACTGGGATATGTGGTTCTTCCATTAAATATAATAAAATATTTATTTCATCACGTAACAGTGCAAATGCTAAAAAATTAAAATCAAAGTTCAAAAAAATATATATTGAAAAGAATAATCAAAATATTATTGATAAATCCAACTGGGTTTTTCTCGCAGTCACTCCAAAAGTGGGTGAAAGAATTATAAAACAATTAAATTTTAGGTCCAACCAGATAATAATTAGTTTTATATCAACAATAACAATTCCAAATTTAAAAAGAATGATTAAGGTCAAAGCTCAAATTGTAAGAGCTATTCCACTTCCTCCTATATCACTTAAAAAAGGACCGGTTCCTATATGTCCTCCAAATAAAAAAGTTAAGAACTTTTTTAATAAAATTGGTTCAACTGTAGAAATTAAAAATGAAAAATTATCAATTAATTTTTGGTCAACTTCTGGAATGATGGCAGCTTATTATGAAATCTTAAGAACTATGAGTGAGTGGTTGGTTATAAGAGGTATTAAAAGGGTTGACGCTCAAAAATATATTACTTCACTATTTTTAGCTTTATCAGAGGATGCGGTAGTAAATTCTAAAAAGAATTTAAAAAATTTGGTAAAAGAGTCCCAAACTCCAAAAGGACTTAATGAACAAGGCCTTAAAGAAATGTCTAAAAAGGGTATGTACAAAAATATTATAAAAACACTTAATACGATCTATAAAAGATTGAATTAATCTTAGATGTCTCAAAATATTTTAGAAATAAACAATTTATCTAAATATTTTGGGGGATTAGCTGCAGTCTCTGATTGTTCCTTAAAAGTGAAAAAAGGAACCATTACTGGAATAATTGGACCGAACGGTTCTGGTAAAACAACTTTATTTAATTTAATTGCAGGAAATTTAAAATCATCATCTGGAAACGTTTTATTTAATAATGAAAACATTACTAATATGGAATCTTATGAATTATTTTCCAAAGGACTTCTCAGAACTTTTCAAATTGCACACGAATTTACTAATCTATCTGTATTAGAAAATCTTATGATGGTTCCTGGAAACCAATCTGGTGAGAAATTAATGAATACATTTTTAAAACCCTCATTAGTAGCTAGAGAGGAAGAAAAAATTAAAAAAAAAGCAAAAGAAGTTGTAGAATTTTTAAATTTAGGTCATCTGTCTAATGAGTTAGCTGGAAATCTCTCTGGAGGTCAAAAAAAACTTTTAGAACTTGGTAGAACAATGATGGTTGATGCAAAACTAGTTTTATTAGATGAAGTTGGAGCTGGAGTTAATAGAACATTACTTAAAGATCTAGGTTCAGCAATTGTTAAATTGAATAAAGAAAAAGGATATACTTTTTGTATGATTGAACATGATATGGATTTTATTGGAAGATTATGTGATCCGGTAATAGTTATGGCCGAAGGATCAGTTTTATTCGAAGGTACAGTCGAACAGGCAAAAAAAGATGAAAAAGTTATTGAAAGTTATTTAGGAAGAGGTTCGAGATTAAAAGATAATTGATTATGGCATTTTTTGAAGGGACTAATATGACTGGTGGTTATGGTAATGGTCCCGATATTATTAATTCATGTTCTGTGAAAGTAAATAGAGGTGAAATAGTTTCTATACTTGGACCCAATGGAGCAGGTAAATCAACCGCTATGAAAGCAATGCTTGGATTATTAGATTTAAAAGCTGGTTCAGTAATAATTAATGGAAAAGATATTTCGAACCTATCACCCCAAGATAGAGTTAAAGAGGGTATTTCATTTGTACCTCAAACAAAAAATGTTTTTGCAGGCATGACAGTTGAAGAAAATTTAGAGATGGGAGCATTTTTAATAGATAAAGATTATAAAGATGTGATTGATGAAATTTATGACTTGTTTCCAATTTTAAAAGAAAAAAGACGTCAGCTTGTTGGAGAATTATCAGGAGGCCAAAGACAACAAGTTGCTCTTGGTAGGGCTTTAATGATTAAACCCTCTGTTTTAATGTTAGATGAACCTACAGCTGGGGTGTCACCCATTGTTATGGACGAATTATTTGATCATATTGTAAAAGTCAAAAGAACAAATGTTGCAATATTGATGGTAGAGCAGAATGCAAAACAAGCATTAAGTATTTCAGATAGAGGCTATGTTTTAGTAACAGGTGAAAATCGTTATTCTGGCACTGGCCAAGAATTATTAAATGATTCAAGAGTAAGAAGCTCTTTTTTAGGTGGTTGATATGGATTTTCTAAATGCAATTATACTTTTATTAAATTATATTTTTGTACCTGCATTAGCATATGGTTCCCAATTAGCTCTGGGTGCAATTTTTGTTACTCTAATATATGGAATACTAAGATTTGCAAACTTTGCAACTGGAGACATGATGTCTTTTGGAACTATGTTTACAATTTTGTTTACTTGGTATTTTCAATCTTTAGGTATTAGTCTAGGTGTTTTACCCACTGCGCTTTTAGCAATTCCTTTCGCTATAATATTCATGAGTGGCTATATGCTCTTGGTAGATAAATTTGTCTTTAAGTATTATAGAGTAAATAAAAGCCCACCAGTTCAACTAGCAATGGTCAGTATCGGTGTGATGTTTGTAACTCAAGCTGTAGTGAGAATTATAATTGGCCCTTCAGACAGAAGATTTTTTGACGGAGAAAAATTTATAATTAAAGCTGGAGAATTTAAAGAGTTGACGGGTTTAAATGAAGGCCTTGCAATTAAATCAACGCAAGTAATCACAATTGTTGTAACTATGATCTTGGTTTCAATCCTTTTTTGGTTTTTAAATAAAACAAAAACTGGAAAAAGTATGAGAGCATACTCAGATAACGAAGACTTAGCTTTACTCTCAGGAATAGATCCAAAAAAAATAGTTCTAATTACTTGGATTATAGCAGGTATCTTAGCTACAATTGGTGGAGCTTTGTATGGCTTAGATAAAAGTTTTAAGCCATTTACATATTTTAATAACATGCTTCCAATATTTGCAGCAGCTATTGTCGGAGGTATTGGAAATCCATTTGGTGCATTCTTAGGAGGCTATGTAATTGCTTTTTCAGAAATACTTTTAACTTATGCCTATAGGAAATTTTTTATGTACATTTTGCCTGAAACTATGGAGCCAGGTGGTTTAGTTCAATTATTATCAACTGATTACAAATTTGCAGTATCATTTTCAATATTAGTGATTGTTTTGCTGTATCGACCTTCAGGAATATTTAAAGGAAAAATATTATGAGAAAGAATTTAAATGTAATTGCTGCTTATAGTATTATGATGGGTTTGATTATTTTAGTAGGTATTTTTCAATCATGGAATATAGCACTATCAATATTTAACCTATGTTTGATATCAGCAGTGATGACTATGGGGGCGAACATTCAATGGGGCTATGCAGGCTTAATTAATTTTGGAATAATGGGTTACACCGCTTTGGGAGGTTTGGCTGCAGTTTTAATCTCTGTTGATCCTGTTCAAGATGCTTGGAGCGCTGGTGGTTTTGATGTCTTAACATCTTTATTTATTATCATTGGAATGATTGTAGCTATAAAGTTTATATTAAAGAGATATGAAAAATCTAAAATTCGAACCTATTTTATAGCCTCAATTATTATAGTAGGCATTATAATAATAAGAATTACAGCCGAGCCAGGCATCGAAGCTATTGAGGCAATAGACCCAGCGAAAACTGGTTTTTTAGGAGGTTTAGGTTTGCCAATTGTTTTTTCTTGGATAGTTGGAGCTCTGTTTGCAGGAGGGTTAGCATTTGTAGTTGGAAAAGTAGCATTGGGATTAAGAGCTGATTATTTGGCGATAGCTACTTTGCTTATATCTGAAATTGTCATTGCTATTATTAAACATGAAGACTGGCTAACTAGGGGAGTAAAAAATGTAATTGGTTTAAAAAGACCAGCACCTTATGAAGTAGATCTTCAAACAACAGGATGGTTTATTGATTTAGTCGAAAAGTTTAATTCTGGAAAATTAGCTTTAATATCTGATTTAGCTGAAAGGCAAAGTGCATTAAACCAGCTAGTAATTGAAGGGTCTTCACTATTTGTAAAACTTTGTTACTCTGGATTATTTTTAATAGTAGTAATTATACTTTTAATTTTAACTCAGAAAGCGCTTTATTCTCCTTGGGGAAGAATGATGAGAGCTATCAGAGATAATGAAGAAGCGGCTAATGCAATGGGAAAAAATGTTGTAAAGCAACATCTTTTAATTTTTATTCTTGGTTCCGCAATTGTAGGGATAGCGGGGGCAATGCTTGTGACTCAAGATGGATTATTTACACCAGGAAGTTATAGGCCAATGAGATATACTTTTTTAATTTGGGTAATGGTAATTGTTGGTGGAAGTGGAAACAATTTTGGGGCAATTTTAGGTGGATTTGCTGTTTGGTTCTTGTGGATTGAAGCTGCACCAATAGCATTATTTTTAATAAATTTTTTCACCTCTGGTATGGCTGAAACTAACAGCTTTAAAGTTCATTTAATTGAAAGTGTCCCATATTTCAGATTTTTAATGATGGGAATAGGATTATTATTAATTATGAGGTATAGACCAAGAGGTATACTTCCGGAGAAAATAGAAATAAAATAATAATTATATGAAATATATTATACTAGGAGCCGCAATAGCATGGGCTATGTATATGGCTGACAAATACATGTTCTAAAAAAAACCCCTAACAAATTAATGTTAGGGGTTTAATTTTTTAAATTTAATTATCTTTGTTTTTTAGTTTTAAATTTTCCGCCTTTAATTTCTTGTTCTAAGAAAGAGCCTTCAGCTTCACCGACGTTAGTAAAAGTAACTCCAGTTGCACCTTCGTAATCAACTTTTTTACCTTTAGCTAATAAATCTAAACCTTTTTTGAGCTCGCCTGGATAAATTTTTGTTCCAGGACCATTAGCAACATCCATTACATTTTTTGCAATTGATGCTCTATCAGCTGACCCACCTGCTTGCATAGCTAAAACAATTAAAGCAGCTGCATCATAAGACTCACCTGTGTATGGACCTGAGCTATCAATACCTGCCGCTTTCGCTACGCCTGAAAATACTCCTGCACCTTTTCCAGTCGAACCTGGCATAGAACCAAAAGATTTTTTCAAATCATTTCCAAAAGCATCAACTAAAGATTGTCCAATCATACCATCAGATAAAATAAATTTATCGAAAGCACCAGAGTCTAATGAAGCCTGTATAATTCCTTTTCCACCTTGGTCAAGATAACCAATTACAGCGACAGCATCACCACCTGCAGAAGCTAGAGTTGCTACTTCTGAAGAATAATCTGCTTTACCATCCTCGTGGGCAGTCACAGTAGTTACTTTAATACCATGAGACTCAACTGCAGCTTTATAAACATCTGCTAAACCTTTTCCATAGTCATTATTAGTGTAAGTAATTGCAACACTTTTAACTTTTCTATCTTTAGTAATATCAGCTAAAATTTGACCACCTCTAGCATCTGATGGAGCTGTTCTAAAAAAATATCCTTTATCATCAAGAGTAGTTAATCCTGGTGATGTAGCTGATGGTGAAATCATAACTACACCGTTTGGCACAGCAACATTTGAAGCTATTGCACCAGTTACACCTGAACAGTCTGCACCCATAATCGCAGCAACTCCTTGTGATATTACTCCTTCTGCAGCTGCAGTCGCTGCTGCTGAGTCAACACAAGTTGAGTCTGCTCTTATTACTGAAATTTTTTTTCCACCTAAAAGCGATCCTGAATCTGAAGCTTCCTTAAAAGCAAGCTCTGCAGATGCAGCCATAGCTGGAGTAAGAGACTCAATAGGCCCAGTAAAACCTAAAATAATCCCCATCTTAATCCCATGACCATCAGCCATAACATTTGATCCAAAACTAGATACAAACATAAAAAAGGCTATAAATATTTTTCTCATTATTTTCCTCTATTAGTTAACAATTTATTAAAAGATAAATTAAATCTAATTTCTCAATGATTTTCAACAAACAAATTATCTTATTTTATAATATCTTTATTTAATTTAGACTATTTAATGAAGATATTTTATTAAATTTGCTATGAAATCAAAAAAAATAGAACCTCAATTTGCAAAATATCAAAATCCAAGAATAGGATTAATAGCATTAGCAACAGATTTTATGATTGAGAGAGATTTTATCAAAGTAATTAAAGACAAAGAAATAGATTTTTTTGTAAATAGAATTGAGTGTTTTAATCCTTTAACTAAAGAAAATTTAATTAAGATGTCTGATAAAGTTACAGAAGTTACAAAAAATATTTTACCAGACGAGGATATTGATTGTGTAGTTTATGGTTGTACCACAGGAACAATTGCTGCAGGGTATGACTCAATTAAAGATAAAGTAAGGGCAGCAAAACCCAATGCAAAATTGACCACGCCAAGTTTAGCAGCCATAAGAGCACTAAAAAAATTGAATGTAAAAAAATTAGCAATTTTTACTCCATATTCTAAAATATTAAATGATGAAGTATTAGATTATTTTAGTGAAGAAGGATTTATGATTTCATCTAATAGCTACCTAGATATATCTGCAGATTACGATATAGGAAAGGTAGAACAAGAATTTTTATTTGATGAGTTGTCAAAAATGGAAATGAACGGGGCTGATGCATTATTTATATCATGTACAGCATTACCAGTTTTAAATATTATAGATAGATTAGAAAAAAAAATTAATAAACCTGTACTCTCAAGTAATCAGGCTTTAATCTGGGACTCTTTACAAACGATTGGAGAAAATAAAGATATTAATGGTTTTGGAAAACTATTTAGTAAGAATTAAATATGCTTTTTACTAAGGAAGAGTATAAACAAAGGCTTAAAAAAGTACAAAAAATGATGGAAAAAAAAGGTATTGACCTTTTGATTTCACATGACACGAACAACTTAAACTATCTAACCGGATATGATGCTTGGTCATTTTATTATGCACAATGTGCATTAATACATGTCAATGCAGAAGAACCAATATGTTTCGTAAGAGACCAAGATGCTGGAGGAGCCCACATAAAAACTTACTTAAAAAAAGAGAATATAGTAGTTTATGATGAGGATTATATCCACACTTGGCCTAAACACCCTTATGATTATTTAGTTAAAATTATTAAAGATAAAAAATGGGATAAAATTTGTATTGGATTAGAAATGGATGCTCATTACTTTACTGCGTATTGTTATGAAAAAATAAAAAACGGTTTACCTGATGCAAAACTGAAAGACTCGGAGAGATTAGTCAATTGGGCAAGGTTAGTAAAATCTGATGCAGAGATAAATTTTATGAAGTCTGCTGCAAAAATTTCTGAACTCGGAATGAAAACTGCTTTTGAGGTAATTAATCCAGGTGTTAGACAATGTGATGCTGTCGGTGAAATCCAAAAAGCTTTGTTTTACGGAACGCCAGAATTTGGCGGTGAGTATTCTAGTATTGCTACTTTACTTCCAACAGGAAAAGGAACATCAGCTTCCCATTTAACTGCAACTCAAGATAAATTTATCAAGGGTGAAGCAACAATTATTGAACTTTCTGGTGTGTATAAGAGATATCACGCACCAATGGCTCGAACAATTTTACTGGGCAAACCTGATCAATTAAAGATTGATACCATGAAAAAGACTATTGAAGCTCTTCAAGCAGGCATTGATGTTGTTAAACCTGGCAATACAGTTAACGATGTTGCACAAGCATTTTGGAAAGTTTTAGATAAATATGGAATAGAAAAAAAATCTAGAACAGGTTATTCTATTGGAATAGGTTATCCACCTGATTGGGGCGAACATACGCTAAATATTTACAAAGGCGATATGACTCTTTTAGAGCCAAATATTTGTTTTCATATGATTGCAGTTATGCAATTTGGAGATTGGGGAGTTGAAGCTTCTGAAGCAATAAGGGTTACAAACAAAGGTTCTGAATTATTTTGCAAATTTTCAAAAGAACTTCACGTTAAAAGCTAATTTTTAACAGTTGATATTTATTCTCACAAATGTTTTAAAGTAATCTGTTTTTATGTCAGTAAATAAAGAATTTGTAAAATTTGATAAAGTTGACAAAAGTTACGACGGAAAAGTCTTGGTTGTCAAAGATCTTCAATTGGACATTGCAGAAGGTGAATTTATTACAATGTTAGGACCATCTGGTTCTGGTAAAACGACATGTTTAATGATGCTTGCAGGTTTTGAAACTCCAACTAATGGAGAAATATATTTGGATGGAAATGCAATATCAAGTATCCCACCACATAAACGAGGGATAGGAATGGTATTTCAAAATTATGCGTTATTTCCTCACATGACAGTTTATGAAAATTTAGCTTTTCCACTTAGAGTTAGAAAAATTCCTAAGGATGAAGCTGACAAAAAAATTGATAAAGCATTATCAATGGTTTCTTTACAAGGTTTTGCCCAAAGAATGCCAGGTCAATTATCAGGAGGACAACAACAAAGAGTAGCGGTAGCTCGATCATTAGTGTTCGATCCACAATTAGTTTTAATGGATGAACCTTTAGGAGCTTTAGATAAAAATTTAAGAGAGAGTATGCAATACGAGATAAAACATATTCATGAGAATATTGGAGTTACAGTAGTTTATGTTACTCATGATCAAAGTGAAGCTTTAACAATGTCTAATCGTATAGCTGTATTTAATGACGGTAAAGTTCAACAACTTTCAAGTCCTGATGAATTATATGAGAAACCTGTAAACTCTTTTGTTGCAGAATTCATTGGAGAAAATAATACTTTTGCAGGTGAGGTTGTAGATATTTCAGATGGAAAATGTAAAGTAAAGTTATCTACTGCAGAGATTTTAGCAAATCCTATTTCTGTTAATGGTAAAGGAGAGAAAACAACAATTTCTTTAAGACCTGAGAGAGCCTTAATTAATCCAAGCGATAAAATGGACAATGTTTATAAAGGTAAAATTAAGGAAGTTATTTATCATGGAGATCATACTCGAGTAAGAATTGATATTTTAGGAAATTCAGAATTTATCCTTAAAGTTCCAAACAGTTCATCAAATCTTGATATTAAACTAGGTAATGAAATAAAGATTGGGTGGAATAGTGAGGATGCTAGAGCCCTAGATCCAAAATAAACATCAATTTAATCTTAATATTAGTACATAAAAGGCCTGTTGACTCTCATTATCGATCTTGCTGTAATAAGTTTTTATAAAAAACGTTTAAACGGAGGAAAAATGAAAAAAATTAGTAAATTATTACTAGCCCTTTCTTTTGTATTTTCTATAACTACATCAGCGTTCGCAGTCACTGTTGCGTCGTGGGGTGGAGCTTATACTGAAAGTCAGAAGTTAGGATATGGTGATCCTACTGCTAAAAAATTAGGTATTCCGATCAATTGGGTCGATTACTCAGGTGGATTATCAGAGATCAAAGCACAAAAAGAAGCTGGCGCAATTACGTGGGATATAATGGACGTATTTGCAATGGATACTATTAATGGCTGTGATGAAGGATTATTTGTTAAATTTGATTTTGATAAAGATTTCCCACCAGCACCAGATGGAACTCCAGCAAGTAAAGATTTCTTTACTGGAATGCCAAGTGAGTGTGCTGTAGGAAATATTTTATATTCTTGGAACTACGCTTATAACTCAGATAATGTTAAAGGTACTCCAAAGACTATCAAGGATTTCTTTAACACAAAAAAATTCCCTGGAAAAAGAGCTATCTACAAAGGCGCTCTAACTAATTTAGAGATTGCTTTAGCGGCAGATGGAGTAAAACCAGGAAAAGGTGGAGCAAAAATCTATAAAGCTTTAAATACTGAAAAAGGTGTTCAAAGAGCTATGGATAAGATCAAAAAACTTTGCACAGACCCTAAAGGTGGATGTGTATTTTGGTCTGCAGGTGCTCAACCACCAGAATTGCTAATGAGTGGTGAAGTTGTTATGGCAACTGGCTGGAATGGTAGATTCTTTAATGCTACAGTTGGAGAAGGTGCTCCAATTGTTCAAGTTTGGGACGCACAAGGTCTTGACTATGAGTACTTTGTATTAGTTAAAGGTTCGCCAAATGAAGCAGATGCTAAAAAAGCTTTAGCTGAGATGACAAGTACTGAAGGTTTAGCTGGAAGTGCAAAATATATTGCATATGCTCCTTGGAGAAAATCATCAATTTCAGTAATGGAAAAAGGTGAACCATGGTACAAAGATGGTAAGACTAACATGGTGCCAAATATGCCAACTGCACCAGCAAACACTAAAAATTACTTCTTAGTAGATCCACTTTACTGGGCTGATAACGGCACAGAACTTGGTGAAAAATGGGAAGCAATGAAAGCAGGATTTTAATTAAAAGTTTTAAAGATTAAAATTTTATATTATATTAAGAGGGCGGTTATTATTAACCGCCCTTTTTATTTATGAGCTCTGAAAATAAACAAATTTTAACGACTGATGGTACACCTTTAGAGGTTAGTCTAAAGAAAGCTGAGAAAAAAAATAAGATAAAAGCTTTTTTACTTGTTGCTCCTTTATTATTATTTATCATAATTACTTATGTTTTCCCTATTGGAGACATGCTCATGAGAAGCGTTGATGACAAAATGGTTACTGAAATGCTTCCTAAAACTTATAAATCGATGGAAAAATGGGATGGAAAAGAATTACCTCCAGAAGAAGTATTCAAAGCCTTTTATACTGATTTTCAAAAACTAATTGAGGAAGAAAAAGAAGGAAAGTTATCTACTCAACTTAATTATACAAAAAATGGTTTTAAAAGCATTATTAAAAAATTAAGAAGAAAATCAAAATCTTTTGAAGAAGGGAATTACAAAGAACAAATTATGGCTGTTCACAGAAGATGGGCAGATGTCGAATATTGGAGAGCAATTAAAAGACGAGCTCCAGCATATACTTATCAAAAATACTTAAAGGGTATGGATATGTATGAAAATGAAAAAGGAAAAATAGTTAACGTTCCTGAAGATAGGCGAGTTCATAGAATTTTATGGCTAAGGACTTTGGAGATTGCATTCTTTGTTACTGTGTTTTGTTTTTTGATGGCATATCCAATAGCACATTTGCTAGCTACATTGCCCATGAAGTACAGTAATTTATTAATGATCTGTGTCTTACTTCCTTTTTGGACATCATTACTAGTAAGAACTGCGAGTTGGATGATCCTTCTTCAACAACAAGGAATAGTTAATGATTTCTTTGTCATGATTGGATTGGTAAGTGATGATAACAGGCTGGAAATGATGTTTAATAAAACAGGTAGTTATGTTGCTATGACTCAAATATTACTCCCTTTTATGGTTTTACCACTCTACAGTGTCATGAAAACAATCTCACCAAGCTTAATGAGGGCTGGAAAGTCTTTAGGGGGAACACCTTTCGTAGCCTTTTGGAAAGTTTATTTTCCATTAACTATACCGGGAATAGGTGCAGGGTGTTTATTAGTTTTTATTTTAGCAATAGGTTATTACATCACTCCTGCATTAGTTGGTGGAGCATCAGGCACCTTGATAAGTAATCAGATAGCATTTCATATGAAGAGTACACTTGATTGGAGTTTTGCCTCAGCAATGGGACTTATGTTGTTAAGTGGTGTATTAGTTATTTATTGGCTATACAATAAGCTAGTTGGAATAGATAATATTAAATTAGGATAAATTAAATGGCTTTACCCAAGTATACAGAACCGCATTATAGAATTTGGCACTATGTTTATTTGACAATCTGCTCAGCAGTATTCTTCTTTCTAATTGCACCATTGTTTGTAATTTTTCCATTATCATTTAATGCTGAAGAATTTTTAGTCTTTTCTGATGGAATGAAACGTTTAGATCCTGATGCGTTTTCTTTAAGATGGTATCAAGATATGATTTATGGAACTAAAAATCCCTGGGGCCTAGCAGCAAAAAATAGTTTTATCATTGCAATTTTTGCAACGATTGGTTCAGTCTTACTTGGAACAGTGGCAGCTTTGGGTTTGAGTAGTAGGCATATGCCTTATAAAGGTTTGATTATGGCAGTTCTTATATCTCCTATGATAGTTCCTTTAATCATTTCTGGTGTAGCAATATTTTTCTTTATGGCAAAAGTTGGTCTAGCAGCAACACATACTGGAATAGTTCTTGCACACATTATCCTTGGAACACCATTTGTAGTTATAACTGTAACAGCTACTCTTTCAGGATTTGATCATAGTGTAACAAGAGCTGCTGCTAGTTTAGGAAGCAATCCTGTTAATACATTTATGAAAATAACTTTACCACTTATTTTGCCAGGAGTTATATCTGGAGGATTATTTGCATTTGTGACTTCTTTTGACGAGGTAGTAGTAGTTCTATTTTTAGCTGGACTTGAAAATACGACTATTCCTGTTCAAATGTGGACAGGTTTAAGAGAACAGTTAAGCCCAACTATTCTTGCTGTTGCGACTTGTCTAATAATTTTATCAACATTAATATTAGTTACTGCTGAACTCTTACGAAGAAGATCTGAGAGACTTAGAGGTATCAATCGATAGTAAATCCTTTAATGAAAATTAAGAACGTAGTAGTGATCGGTTCAGGAACAATGGGAAGTGGGATTGCAGCTCATTTATGTAATGCCAATGTTCCAGTTACTTTATTGGATCTTAAAACTGAAATTAGTGAAAAAGCCAGAGAAAGAATTCATAAATCAAGACCTCCTTTGTTGATTGATAAATCGAAGATTAACAACATTAAAGTTGGAAATATAAGTGAAAATTTTGATGTGGTTAAAAATGCTGACTGGGTAGTCGAAGCAGTTGTAGAAAGAATTGATATTAAACATCAAATTTATGAAAAAATATTTAAAGAAAGAAAAGAGGGCGCAATAGTTTCGTCAAATACGTCTTCAATTCCTATTAAAGTTTTATCAGAACACTTAACAGTGTCTGAAAAAAAAGATTTTTGCATCACCCATTTTTTTAATCCCGTTAGATATATGGGTTTATTAGAAATAGTTAAAAATGAAAATAATGACCTTAACAAAATTAATCAATTAAAAGAATTTTGTGAGATAGAGCTTGGTAAAGGAGCTATTGTTTGTAATGATACACCTGGTTTTTTAGGTAATAGAGTAGGCGTTTATGCTATGCAAATAGCTATGACTGAGGCTTTCAAAATGAAGCTTTCAGTGGAGGAGGCAGATGCGATATTTGGAAGACCAATGGGAATTCCAAAAACAGGTGTATTCGGTCTATATGATTTAATTGGTATAGATTTGATGGCAGACGTTTTAAAAAGTTTTATTAAAGAATTACCAGAGACAGATAAATTTCACGAAGTCGCAAAAGAAATTCCATTAGTAAAAAAGCTGATAGAGACTGGTTACACCGGAAGAAAAGGCAAAGGTGGCTTTTATAGAATAAACAAAACTGGAGGAGCTAAAGTAATGGAAGCAATAAATCTTGAGACTGGAGATTACTCACCAAGTAAAAAAATTGATTTAAAATCAGATAAAGTTGATCTGAAAAAGCTAATTGAAAGAAAAGATAAATACGGTGAGTATGCTTGGTCAGTTATATCAAAAATAATTAAATATGCTTCATCATTGGTTCCTGGTATTACAAAAGAATTTAATGATATTGATGAAGCTATGAGACTTGGTTTTAATTGGTCTAAAGGTCCATTTGAAATGTTAGAGGAAATAGGTGTTAAAAGTTTTTTTGAAAAGGTTGATGATTTTAAAGGGAATAGTTTCTTGGAAAATTTATTTAAAAGTAAAAATGAAAATTTTTATGGCGAAAGACAAAAATACACTAATATAGAAACTTTAGGAAAAGTTAAAAAGACCGCTAAAAGTTTAGATGGTAATGAGTCTGCAAAGATTTATAGGTTTCAAGATTATAATATTGTTGAGTTTACAACTAAGGCCAACGCTTTGGATTATGATTCAATGGATGCTCTTAAAAAAGCAACTGACAAACCTTTGATTATAATTAACGAAAGTATGCAATTTTCTGCAGGTGTTAATTTATCATACACAATGGAATTTGCAGATAAAAAAGATTTTAAATCGATTGAAAAATTTATAAAATATTTTCAAGAGACTTGTAAACACTTAAAATATTCAAAGCATCCTGTGATTTCAGCCCCATCCGGACTAACATTGGGCGGTGGTTTTGAAGTAATGGTTCAAAGTAATTTTGTTGCATCGCATACAAATATTGTAGTTGGATTAGTTGAAACTATTGTAGGTCTAATACCAGCTGGTGGAGGATGTAAGGAAATGTTATCTAGGTGGTCAGATACTGAAGAAGCCAAAAAAGATCCTAACTATGCTCCATTGAAAGTTTTTGACATAATTGGATACGGCAAAACTGCATCTTCTCCAGTTGAAGCGGAACCTATGAGGTATTTAAGACCAAGTGATAAAAGGATAATGAATAGAAATAGTTTATTAGAAGTTTCTAAAAAAATTCTTTCAGATAATAAGGATTTTAAAGCCCCAGATGAATTAGAATTTAAACTTCCTGGAAAAACAGTCAGAACAGAAATGGATAAGATTTTAGAAAAACTTTATAATGATAAAGTGATATTAGAACACGGAGTTGAAGTTGCGAAAGAACTAGCTCATGTGTTAAGTGGCGGTGATACGACTATAGATAAAACATTATCTGAAGATGACTTATTTAAATTGGAACTAGATGCTTTCATGAGATTAATCGAGACCCAAAAAACTCAAGATAGAATTAAACATACTCTTGCAACAGGAAAACCTCTAGTCAACTAACATTCTCAAAGAATTTATAAAATCTGGTCTTAATACATACTCAGATTTATCAAGATATTTAATCTTTTTTAAGGCCTCTAAACCATAAATTACTTTACCAATAGGTGTATATTCAGTCTCATAAAGCGGTTCGTCTCTGAGTATTATAAAAAATTGACTGTCCTCAGTATTATATCTTTGAGTTCTTGCTAATCCAACGCTGCCTTTATCAAAATTAAATGGTGTGTTGATTTCAGAACTGATAGTACCTAAACCTGATTTTCCTGTTCCAATTTTTCCATAGTCTATAGTTTCTTTTTTCCCAAATTCCAAATCTCCTGCTTGAACAATTACATCTTTAATTACTCTATGAAAAGCAACATTGTCATATGATTTAGAGCGTACTAAAGTTTCAAACCTTTTGACTGCGTTAGGGGATATTTCTGGGTAAAGCTCAATTATTACATTGCCACATGGTACATTTAATATTGCAATGTTTTTGGGATTATCAAACGTAATTTTTTTAGGATCATAATTTTTGATAAATAGGCACTTATTTTTGATATAAAAAAAAGAACCAAAAGAAAATAGAGCGAGAGTGATTATAAAAATGAGTATAATTTTTTCTGATCTTGAAGCCTTAATCTTTTTGATCATAAGATAAAATTTTTATCAATTTTAAACAGATTATTTTTTATAAATTCTATTTTTTTTTTTAAAATTGGATCAACTTTTACTTTATCTACTCCAATCATTAAATGAGAAAAAACTTCAGCCATATCTTCAGAAGCAGTTGATTGAGAATATTCAGAAAAAAAACCATTGGTATTCACGTAAGTTTCTAAACCCAACTTATCTGTACAAGTGGAACATTTTGCATAATTAAAATTTTTAATATTGAAACTTGACCATATTTTTTCATTAAATAATTCTTTAAAACTGTCATTTATTATGTGAAATACTTCATGATGGATTACTCTTTCAAAGTATTTTTCATTAAATTTAATATCTAAAATAAGAGTTTTCATCACATTATCTGGAATTCCTGCAGTGTTAATATTTGATATAGATAGATCCTCACATAAAACAATATATTTTAGATTAATTTTTTTAAGAAATTCTTGGTCGTACTTATCTAAGTTTTTTTTTATTATTTGATATTTTTTATCTAATAATGTTTTTTTTGAGTCATAGCAATTAATGTTGTTATCTAGACCAATAGTAAATGGTTGTTTGGCGTACAAATACCTAAGTTTATTTTCTGTTTTGGTCTCATAAATTTCTAAATTAGGAATCTTAATTAGATTATAAATTGTATCAGCTAGTGTTGTATTAAAAATAAATAAAGACAATATTATCAATCTAATTAAAATCATAAAACTACATATAGAAGATATTCCAATTTAAAGGAATGTGGTACAATTTACTGTGAAAAAAAAAATAAATAAAGATCCAATCCAACCTGTAAGTGGTACGAAAGTACCAAGGTTTGCAGGGCCTTCGACTTTTGCGAGATTACCAGAGTTAAGAGATGTAGAGAGTTGTGATGTAGCAATCGTGGGAATACCTTTTGATGCAGGAACCAGCTATAGACCTGGAGCTAGATTTGGTCCCCAGAGCATCAGGCAGGCTTCTAGACATTTACGAACAAATTATCATCCGAATTATGATGTTGAGCCTTTTAAAGTTCAACAAGTTGCAGATGCAGGAGATATAACCTGTAATCCTTTTAATATAACAGAAGCAATAAAACAGATAGAGGTAGGAGCTGAGGAACTATTGAAAAAAGTTGGAGGAATTATAAGTCTTGGTGGTGATCATACAATTGCATTTCCACTCCTAAAGGCTGTAAATAAAATTAATAATGGCCCAGTCGCTTTGGTTCATTTTGATGCACATTTAGATACTTGGGACACTTATTTTGGTGCACCTTACACACACGGAACTCCTTTTAGAAGAGCAAGAGAGGAAAATTTATTTTTAGACGATGCTTCAATGCATGTAGGTATTAGAGGACCTTTATATAGTAGAGATGATATTAAAAATGATGAAAGCTTTGGATTTAAAATAATTCACTGTGATGAATTTCAGACACAGGGTACTGATATAATTGCTGAAAGAATAAAAAAAAGAGTAGGTAAAAATCCTTTATATTTATCTATTGATATAGATGTTTTAGACCCAGCATTTGCACCTGGCACGGGTACTCCAGAAATAGCTGGAATGACTTCAAGAGAAATGGTTAATGTAATAAGAGGTCTCTCAGGACTCAATCTAGTATCTGCAGATGTTGTAGAAGTTTCTCCAGCATATGATCATGCTGAAGTCACATCGTTAGCTGCTGCTACAATAGTTTATGAATTAACAAATCTATTTGCAAAAAAATGATTAAAGTTTATTAAATTTTTTATGGAAGATAAAAAAAAATTTTATATTGATGGAAAATGGCAGCCCCCTAAAAGTAGAAATGAAATAGAAATTATTAATCCAGCCACTGAGGAAAAAACTGCAGTGATTACCTTAGGTAATAAGGAAGATGTAGATAATGCAGTCATGTCTGCTAAAAAGGCTTATCAATCTTGGGCCTTTTCTCAAAAAGAGGAAAGAATAAAATTATTAGAAAAACTTTACGAAAATTATAAAAAAAGATGGGCAGATATAGCAAATGCAATTACTTTAGAAATGGGTGCACCAAAGGATTTTGCAACCAAATTACAAGCTGGGACTGGGGCTGCACATATAAAGTCTTTTATAAGACATCTAAAAAATTTTGAATTTGAAAAACCTTTAGGTGATCATGCTCCGAATCAAAGACTTATTTATGAGCCAAAAGGCATCTGTGCTCTAATTACCCCATGGAATTGGCCAATGAACCAAGTTTGTTTAAAAGTTATTCCAGCTATAGCATCTGGATGTACCATGGTTTTAAAACCTTCTGAACTTGCGCCACTTTCTTCTATGATTTTAGCTGAATTAATTGACGAAACGGGATTCCCAGCTGGAGTTTTTAACTTGGTTAATGGAGATGGTGCAACAACTGGAGAAGCTTTAACAAGACATCCAGACATAAATATGATTTCTTTTACTGGGTCTACAAGAGCTGGAGCATTAATTTCTCAAAATGCTGCAAAAGATTTTAAGAGAGTAAGCTTGGAACTTGGCGGCAAAGGTGCAAATATTATCTTTAAAGATGCTGATCCCAAAGCAGTTGAAAGAGGAGCATTAAGATGTTTCAAGAATTCTGGTCAATCATGTAATGCCCCAACTAGGATGTTGATAGAAAAATCAATATATAAAGATTCTATTGATAGATTAAAGGAGTATACAAATGGGATTGAAGTTGGTGATCCAAAAAAAGAGGGCGAGCATATAGGCCCAGTAGTTTCAGAAAATCAATATAACAAGATCCAATCTTTAATTAAAAAAGGTATAGATGAGGGAGCACAATTACTTGCAGGAGGACTTGGTAAACCTGATGGTCATGAAAAAGGTTATTATGTAAAACCAACAGTATTTGTAGATGTAAAAAATAATATGGATATTGCTAGAACAGAAATTTTTGGACCTGTGCTATCAGTGATACCCTTTGAGTCTGAGGAGGAGGCAATTGAAATTGCTAATGATACTCCTTATGGTTTAACAAATTATATTCAATCTCAAGATCAAAATAAAATCAGAAGAGTTGCGAGAAAACTTAGATCAGGAATGATTGATGCAAACGGTGCTGGAATTGCTATAGATACTCCTTTCGGCGGTTTTAAACACTCGGGAATTGGCCGTGAGGCAGGAGAACATGGTCTTCAAGAGTTTTTGGAAGTTAAATCAGTAGGTGGTTGGAGTTAAATAAAAAATAGAACTGCGTTTGACATTAATTAATTAGAGATTTATTTTTTATTCCCTCTAAAAAAGTTAAGCATTTTTTCAATTCACTTAATTCAATAAATTCATCTATTTTATGTGCTTGTTCTATTGAGCCTGGTCCGCAAACCACAGTGCTTATACCAATTTCTTGAAATAATCCAGCCTCAGTACCAAATGATACAACGTTTCTTTCATTATCCCCTGTAATGCTTGAGACAAACTCACAAGCTTTAGAATTACTAACTCTATTAAAACCAATTATTTCACCTATCACCTTTTTTTTAATACTTGATTTTGGATAATTATTTTTCATTTCAGATAAAAGTTCATTAGCATACTTATCAATTTCACGATTTAAGAATTCTCCATCCTCCTTATTGACTGGTCTGGTTTCCCAATTAACATAACATTTGTCAGCAATAACATTATGAGCTATCCCTCCAAAAATTCCTCCAATCGATAAAGTAGAGTATGGAGGTGAAAATATTGAGTCTTTAGGTTGTCTATTCATCAAATCATTTCTTAACGACATTAATTTATTTGTATATTTTGATGCATACTCAGCTGCATTAACACCTTCCTCTGGTTTAGAACTGTGACCAGCAAGACCCTCAAAGAAAGTTGTATATTCATAACATGCTTTATGTGAGTCTATAATTTTCATTTCTGTAGGTTCACCAACAATACAAATTCCATTTGTAATATTTCTTTTTTTTAATTCCTTAATTAATAATGGAGCACCTACACAGGCTGTCTCTTCATCAAATGTTAAGGAAAAATGTATATCTCTATTAAGATTTGATTTCGAAAAAACTTCTGCAAAGGCAAGTGTACAAGCCAAAAAACCCTTCATGTCACAAGATCCTCTTCCATATAATTTATCTTCCTTAATTTCTGCTACAAAAGGATCAGTAGACCAGCCTTTAGAGACAGGAACGACATCTGTATGACCTGATAAAATTATAGGATCAACACCGTTAGGTTTCTTTGCATTTATGGTTGCAAATAAATTTACTCTTTTTTTATCTTCATCAAAAACTTTAAAAGATGAGGCTCCACATTTTGAGAGTATGTCTTCACAATAATTTATTAAAGAAGAATTATTTTCACCTGAAATTGTTTTAAAAGATATAAGATCTTTGAGAATCGTTATTGATTTTTCAAATAATATGTTATCTATTCTCGCCACAAATTAATTATATATTATTATTATGAAAGAACAAATAACCTATCAAGATTTTGAGAAAATCGATATACGTCTAGGAACTGTAATATCAGTTGAAAAAAATGAAAAAGCAAGAAAACCCTCGTTAGTATTAAAAGTTGATTTTGGTTTAAAAGTTGGAATTAAACAATCATCTGCACAAATTACTCACTTTTACAATAAAGATAATCTTGTTGGAAAACAGGTAATAGGAGTTTGTAATTTTCCTGAAAAAAATATCGCTGGCATTGTGTCACAAGTTCTTATACTTGGATCTATAGACAGCGAAGGAAGAGTAACATTAGTCCATCCGTCTCAAAAAGCAGAAAATGGTTTACCGATAGCATAATTATATGCACCCTGAAATATTATCTATCGCTCTTTTCTGGTTTGTGACAGCTTATACTCCTGGACCAAATAATGTTGTTGCATCATATTCGGGTTTTAATTTTGGAATAAATAAAACTATTCCACATATACTTGGAGTAACTTTAGGATTTACTTCGCTAGTTATTTTTTTAGTGGTTGGTTTAATAAATGTATTTAAATTGTTCCCAATAATACAAATTGTAATAAAATATTTGGGGACTGTATTTTTAGTTTATCTGGCCTATAAAATCGCATCCTCGACAAAATCTACAGATGTTGAAAGAGAAAATCCTGTAAAATTTATTGAGACATTTTTCTTTCAATATTTAAATCCCAAAGGTGTTACAGTAGCGATTATAGTAGTTTCAACTTATGTTGATTACGGAGAGAATTATGTTAATTATGCGACTCAAATAGTCTTACTTGCATTCCTTTTTTCATTATCAAGTATTACATTATGGACTTTTATAGGTAAATTTTTAAGGAAATTTGCGACAAATGATAAATTTATTAAGTATTTCAATTATGCTATGTCAGGGCTTCTTCTTTTGAGCATAATTACATTTTATATATAACTTATGAAACCAGGTATTAAAAATTCTTACAAATCTCTTAAAGATATAAATATAGAAGGAAAAAATTTTAAGTTTTACTCACTTGCTGAAGCAGAAAAAAATGGATTAAATGGTATATCAAAATTACCAAAATCTATAAAAGTTCTTCTTGAAAACCTTTTAAGATTTGAGGATGATTTAAGTGTTAATAAAAGACAAATAGAAGCAATAAAAGATTGGTTAAAGTATAAAAAATCTAAAACTGAAATAGCATACAGGCCGGCTAGAGTTTTATTACAAGATTACACGGGAATACCAGCTGTTGCCGATTTAGCTGCAATGCGTGAGGCAGTAAAAGAAAAAAATAAAGATCCTAATACAATAAATCCACTTTCAGCAGTAGATTTAGTGATAGATCACTCTGTACAAGTTGACCAATCAGCTAAAAAAGACTCTTTTGATAAAAATGTTGAAATAGAATTCAATAGAAACGGTGAGAGATATTCTTTTTTAAAGTGGGGACAACAGGCATTTAATAATTTTAGAATCGTACCACCAGGAACAGGAATTTGTCATCAGGTGAATTTAGAATACTTATCTAAGGTTGTTTGGAGTGAGGACTATAATAATGAAAGCTACCTATTTCCTGATACTTTGGTTGGAACAGATAGTCATACGACAATGGTAAATGGTCTATCAGTTTTAGGCTGGGGTGTAGGAGGCATTGAAGCTGAAGCTGGTATGTTAGGCCAGCCTATTTCCATGTTGATACCTGAGGTAATAGGATTTGAAATGAAAAATAAAATGCCAGAAGGTACAACTGCAACAGATTTAGTTTTAACAGTTGTTAAAATGCTTAGAGATAAAGGAGTTGTTGGAAAATTTGTTGAGTTTTACGGAGAAGGGCTTAAAAATTTAACTTTAGCTGATCGTGCTACGATTGCGAATATGGCCCCAGAGTATGGAGCTACTTGTGGTTTTTTTCCTATCGATGAAGAAACATTGAAATATTTAGAGTTTTCCGGAAGAGATCTGCTCACTGTAAAAACTGTTGAGGAATATGCAAAAGCACAAGGTTTATGGGCAAGCGATGATATTGTTTTTACTGATACGTTATCTTTAGATATGTCTACAATCGTACCTACTATTTCAGGACCTAAGCGACCTCAAGATAAAGTATTATTAACTGACGCTTCAGAAAATTTTAAAAAAAGTTTTATTGAAATAACAAATAAAAAAGAGTTTTCAATCTCCAAAGTTAAAGACGAGAAGTATGAAATTAAAGATGGTTCTATTTTAATAGCAGCTATTACTTCTTGTACAAACACATCAAATCCTAATGTCTTAATAGGTGCGGGACTTTTAGCAAAAAAAGCAGTTGAGCTAGGTCTTGAGGTGAAACCATGGGTAAAAACTTCTTTAGCACCTGGATCTCAGGTGGTGACAGATTATTTAGAAAAAGCTGGTTTAAATATTTATTTAGATAAACTCGGATTCAATTTAGTTGGATACGGTTGTACAACTTGTATTGGAAACTCAGGACCACTTCCTGAAAATATTGTTGAGGCAATACAAAAAGAAAATATTTATGCTGTTTCAGTTTTATCTGGGAATAGAAATTTTGAGGGACGAATTTCACCACATATAAAAGCAAATTACTTAGCTTCCCCACCTCTAGTTGTTGCTTATGCATTAGTGGGTCATATGGGTTTTGACTTATACAAAGAACCTTTAGGCAAAGATAAAAATGGGAATGAAATATTTATGAGGAATATTTGGCCATCAAATAAAGAAATTGAGGAAACTTTAAAATTGGCCTTGAATGCAGAAATGTTTGTAAAGAGATATTCAAATGTTTCAGAGGGACCTAAACAGTGGCAAGAAATTAAAACTGAAAAAAGTAGTATTTATAATTGGGAAGAAAATTCAACTTACGTTAAGAAACCACCTTTTTTTGATAATCTACCTGACCAACCTGAGGGATTTAAAAAAATAAAAGATGCAAGACCACTATTGATACTAGGGGATATGGTTACTACTGATCATATTTCTCCAGCAGGTAATATTCAAAAAGAAAGCCCAACAGGAGAGTATTTTATGAAACATCAGATTTTACCTAAAGATTATAACTCTTACGGCTCTCGAAGAGGCAATCATGAAGTAATGATGAGGGGTACTTTTGCAAATATTAGAATTAGAAATGAGATGGCCCCTGGAACTGAGGGAGGATTTACAAAATTATATCCAGAAGAAAAAGTAATGCCTATTTATGATGCTGTAGTTGAATATAAGAAAAGAGGAACTGATTTGGTTGTAATTGGTGGAAAAGAGTACGGCACTGGATCTTCTAGGGACTGGGCTGCTAAAGGTACAAAACTTTTAGGAGTTAAAGTAGTTATAGCTGAAAGTTTTGAAAGAATTCATAGATCCAACCTCATTGGTATGGGGATATTACCACTTCAATTCAAAGATAAAATGAATCGAAAGAATTTGAATTTAAAAGGGTCTGAATTAATTACAGTAGTTGATATTGAAAAAGGAATAAATCCCTCAGATACTGTTAAAATAGAAATAAAATATTCATCTGGTGAACTGAAAAAAGTGGAAACATTGTGTCGAATAGATACTAAGAATGAATTAGAGTACTATAAAAATGGAGGAATACTTCAGTACGTTCTGCGTAATATGATCTAATCATGGATGAAGATATAGCTATAATAGATAGTAATAATAGAAAAGAAAAAGTAAAAAATTTTTTTCTTAAAAACAAGATTATTTTAATTTCCTTAATTTCTTTAATAATTTTGTCTTTGGTAATCTACTTTGGTTACGGAGAATATAGCAAGAAAAAGAAAATTGAGATTTCAGATTTTTATAATTCAACAACGATGTACTATTCAGATCAAAATAAAGAAGATACTGTCAGTAAATTAATAAAGATTATTAATGAGAAAGATCCTACTTACTCACCACTTTCACTTTATTTTATAATAGATAACAACCTTGTATCTGATAGATCAAAAATTAACGAATTATTTGATATTTTGATTAAAGAAATATCATTAGATAAAGAAATAAAAAATTTAATCATCTATAAAAAAGCATTGTTTAATGCAGATGAAATTGATGAAAATAGTCTATTAGACATGCTTAATCCTTTAATAAATTCCGAGAGTATTTGGAAATCTCACGCATTATATATTTTAGCTGAATATTTCTACGAAAAAAATGAAAAACAAAAATCAAAAGAATTTTTTAATAATATAATAAATACAAAAAATGCTAATCAAAACATATTAAAAGAAGCACAAAAAAGACTCAGCAGAGATTTAAGTGATTAATTTCTTAAAATTATTAATTTTTATTTTTTTATTATCTTGCTCAATGGGTGATGTAGGTGGATTTTGGACGAAAGAAAAAGATTTAAAAAATGAAAGACTAGAATTTAAACCTCTTTTTAAAAAAGACAATATTTCTTCAAAAGAATTTAATTCAAATTTTGAATTTTTATTAAGTAAAAAAGATCTTAAACTTAACAATAAATCGAAAATAGATAATAACGATGGTTATGTATTATTTAATGGCAAGCTTGAAAAAATACAAAAACATAATTTTTCAAAGATTAGAAATTTTAAATTACTAGAGCCGAGTATAATATTTTATAATGATGATTTAATTTTTTTCGATAATAGTGGATCAATCTTAAGTTTTGGTAATAACGGTAAACTTAATTGGAAAATTAATGATTATTCTAAAAATGAAAAGAAAATAGGACCTTTAATATCGATGATTGAAAATAAAGGACAATTATATATTTCAGATGATCTTTCTAAATTTTATAAAATAGATATTGATGAGAGAAAAATTATTTGGTCAAAAAAAAATGAGCTGCCTTTTAATTCAAAAATTAAATTTCATAATGATAAAATATATGTAGTAGATACAAATAATAATTTGAATTGTTTTTCTGCTAATGATGGAAAGTTTTTATGGAAACACCAAACAGAAAAATCTTTCATAAACTCATCAAAAAAATTATCTATTTTAGTTAAAGATCAACTCGTAATCTTTTCAAATTCTTTAGGAGATATTACTGCACTAAATGTTAATAATGGATCTCTCGTATGGCAAAAATTTACACAAAATTCTAAGATTTACGAAGATATCATGACACTTAAAACCTCAAATTTAATAGAGGATGATGGTTCAATATATTTTTCTAACAATAAAAATCAATTTTATTCTATTGATTTAGATACGGGTATCACAAATTGGATACAGAATATTAATTCAAATATAAAACCAGCAGTAATAGGAAAATTTATATTCACTATTTCACTTGATGGATATTTTTTTATAATTGAAAAAAACTCAGGAAATATTTTGAGAATTACCAATATTTTTGATCAATTTAAAAAAGATATAAGTGAGAATATTCAACCGACTGGCTTCATTTTCAATCATCAAAATCTTTTTGTTTCGTCATCTAATGGAAAATTAATTACTGTTAATATTAAAAATGGAAAAGTAAAAAATATTTTAAAAATTGGTAATAATATTATTTCTAGACCATTTGTTAAAAATGAAAAAATGTATTTAATAAAAAATAATTCCATTATAAGATTAAATTAATGTTTCTTAAGTTTCTTGAAAAAATTGGCAGAAAAAAAGTTGTGTTAGATAGAGGACCTTCTCATCCTAAATATAAGGAAGCTAAACCCTGGATGAATAGATATTATGTTCTTTTAAGAAATCGACCAAAGTGGTTCCCTTTTAATATATTAATTCATGAAATGTTAGCGGATGATCATGGCGAAGGAGTTCACAATCACACTTTTCCTTACATAACCATTATTTTAAGAGACGGGTATTGGGAGACAATCAGTTCAGGCAGATATTGGAGGCCTCCAGGATATATAGGTTTTAGATCAGCAAATAATTTGCATAGAGTAGACTTAAAACCTGGCACAAAACCTCTTACAATATTCATTTCTGGACCCTTTGGATTAAGAAAAGGACCAAGATCAGAATATGGAATAGATTTTAAATCAAAAAAATGAATTTGAAAAATCTTTTTTTGGATTATTGTGAAAATCAACAATTCGAGATTAATCAAAATCAAATAGAAATCATAAATAAACTTAAAGATTACTATCAAAAAAATTTCAACCAAAATTTATTAGATAAACTTTTTAAAAGAAAAAATAATAAGCTTGGTTTTTATTTAACTGGAGATGTAGGTGTAGGTAAAACCATGATTTTAAATTTTTTTTTTGAAAAAATAAAACAGAAGAAATTGAGACTCCATTTTAATGAGTTTATGATAAGATTTCATGACTCAATTTTTTTAAATAAAGAAAAAGATAATGGAATAAATAGATTTGTTAAAAATTTAAATAAACAAGCTGATATTATCTACTTTGATGAATTCCAAGTGACCAACATAGTTGATGCAATGATACTAGGAAAATTATTTCAAAGAATCTTTGAGAAAAATATAAGAGTTATATTTTCCTCAAATATTATTATAAATGATCTTTACAAAGACGGTCTTCAAAGAGAACAATTTATACCGTTTATAAAGATTTTAAAAAATAATTGCTATCAAAATAAATTATCAATTAAAGAAGATTATAGATCAAGTGAATATTCAAATTTAGACAGATATTTATTTCCAATCAATAAATCAAATAATTTTATATTTAATAAGTATTTTCATAAGTTTACGAAGAACAAAAAAAAATCAAGTAAATCTATAAATATTAAAGGTCGTGAAATAACCTTAGAAAACTTTTATGAAGGGGTTGTAAAATTTAAATTTGAGGAGTTATGTGGTCGAAATTTAGGATCTGAAGATTATATTATGATTGCAAAAAACTGTGTTTTTATTTTTATAGAAAATTTACCTCATTTTGATGAAAATAACTCAGATCAACAGCAAAGATTTATTACATTAATTGATATAATTTATGAAAATAAAATTCCCTTGATGATTACATCTCAAATTGATTTAGGTTCATTAAAATCTTCAAAAATTATGGTTGAACCATTCAAAAGAACAGTAAGTCGTTTATATGAACTAACTTCTATGAGATATGTTTAATATATGAAGCAAGAGTTCTTTAATCTTTTAATCAAAACGAATGGTCAAAAACTTTATGACTTCACGAGCAAAACAATTGACTGGATAAAAAAAAATGACTTCCAAAATGGTATTCTTAACCTAAATATTCAGCACACAAGCGCCTCCTTAATTATTCAAGAAAATGCGGATCCAGATGTTCAGACAGATCTAATTAATTATTTTAATAAATTAGTACCAATGGATAATTCTCTTTATATCCATACTGCTGAGGGAAAAGATGATATGCCTGCACACATAAAGTCTTCTTTAACAAATAATCAAATTACTTTAAGTGTAAAAAATGGAAAACTCTTACTAGGAACTTGGCAAGGAATTTATCTTTTCGAACATAGATTGGAGCCAAAAAAAAGAGAAATAATACACCATTATTTAGGTAATTAATTTTTTTTTAATGATTGAAAAGCTTTTAATGCTGCCTCTCTAGCCTTTTCGTGAATAACAATAGGTTCAGGATAATTTTTTCCAATAACTGTTTTAATAGCTTCTTGAAATTTTAATTCCATTTCCCAAGGTTTATGAATAAATTTATTAGGAACTTTTTTAAGCTCTGGAACCCATTTCCTTACATACAAACCATCTTTATCAAATTTTTCTCCCTGAAGAATAGGATTAAAGATTCTAAAGTATGGAGCTGCATCTGCTCCACATCCTGCAACCCATTGCCATTGTGCTACATTATTTGCTTTATTGAAATCAAGTAAACAATTTCTAAAATGTTTCTCACCTTCGATCCAATTAATTCTCAAATGTTTTACTAAGAACGATCCTACTACCATTCTTATTCTATTATGCATCCATCCAGTTTCATAAAGTTCTCTCATTCCAGCATCAACTATGGGGTAACCAGTTAATCCTCTCTTCCATGCTTTTAAAAATTTCTCATTTTTTACCCAAGGGAATTTGTCAAATTCTTTCCTATAATTTCCTTTTAAGAACTCTGGAAAATAATTAATTAAACTATGTGAAAATTCGCGCCAACCTAATTCGTTGATATATTTCCTATAACCAATTCCTTTAGACTTTATCTTACTACACTTTGTCCAAATAGTTTTTACGTGAATTTGTCCATGTTTAATGTATGGAGATAATTTTGATGTGCCTTCAACAGATGGATAATCCCTTGCCGAACCATAATCTTTTATCTTATTATTTATCAAATTATTTAAAATTTTTTTAGTCTCGTTTTCTGATACTTTCCAATAATTTTCAAATTTTTTGTACCAATTGTTTTTTGGAAGTACATGTTTTGGCTCTATACATTTTTTAAAAAAAGATAGTACTTTTGTCTTTTTTTTAATAATATAATTTTTACTTGGAGGTAAGCCCAAATATTTTTGCTCAGCATTTTTCCAAAAAGGAGTAAACACTTTAAAAGGTGTCCCGTCATTTTTTGTTACATCCTGAAATTCATTTAAAATATTTCCTTTAAAATACTTAAAATTAATTTCATTTTTAATAAATATATCTCTAATTTTTTTACCTTTAATAATCACATCAGGTTCATAAATTTTGTTCCAATATATTGAGACATTGTCTTTTTTTTTAATCTTTGAAAATATATCTAGTTCATCTCCTTCCAATATCTGAAGATTGATATTGTAATTTGATAATTCTGATTTAAATACCTCTAAAGATTTTGAAAGCCACCATTTTTGAGCTTCTCTTTTATCGTCAAAATCAGATTTGTTGTAAATATATAAAGCAATAACATTTTCATGATTTTGAGTTGCATAAGCAAGAGCAGGGTTATTTTCAATCCTGAAATCTTCTCTAATCCAAGCAATCGCATTTTTTGTCATATAAATTTTTATCTTCTGCCCCTAGATAGCAGTTGTTTGTAAAGTTTAACATCTGCATTTCCTTCGCATCCAATTAACAGTACATTTGAATTATGGTTCAGATTGATCAATTTTCGTACTTTTATATTGTTGCATATTCCAATCAAAGCAATAATCCCAGGAGTTGCACATTCACCACCTATAATCGAAGTTTTGCTGAATTTTTTGTCTTTTAAGTTTGCTATGGTTTTTGCTACATTTTTATCAGAAACTGATACACAACAATTAGTAGTCTTTTTTAATATTTGCCACGGTACAAGAGACATTTCATTACATGACATTCCACCCATAATACTCTCTCTTTTAATCTTTATTTTTTTTAATTTCTTATTCTTAATACTTTGAAATACACAATCAGCTCTATCCGGCTCTACAATTATGATTTTTGGAATTCTCTTAAAATATTTTGCTACTCCAGCTACTAAACCAGCAGCCAACCCACCAACACCAGCTTGAAGAAATATATGAGTAATATATTTATTAGTTTGCTTAGAAATTTCCTTTATTAAAATAGAGTATCCAGCCATTGTAAGTTGAGGAACATATTTGTAATTTTTTGTAGAAACATCCTGTATAATTTTCCAATTATTTTTTTTTGATAAAATTTGACACTTTTTTAAAGAGTCTTCATAATTTCCTTTAACTCTAATTACCTCAGCGCCAAATTTTTTGATTTCATTTACTCTAGTTTTACTAACATGTTGACTAACAAAAATTTTACATTTCAGTTTTAATCTTCTTGCGCCCCAAGCTACAGATTTTCCATGATTCCCAGCAGTTGCCGAAGATACGGTAATTTCATCGCCTTTTTTTGAAATTTTTTCTACTGCATAGGCTCCACCCAAAGCCTTAAAAGATTTCAAGTGAAATCTTTTAGACTCATCCTTATAAAATATATTATTAAGCTTAAGGAGCTTGTTCAATTTATCTAAATTCAATAAAGGAGTTGGATAATATCCTTTCCATTTTGATATACTTTTATACGACTCAATTAATAAATTTGATGGCAAATATTTCAAAACATAATCTCTACTAAATCTATAATTTTTATTTAATAAGAATTTAGAGTATTTATATTTACGACTTTGCATTTTAAATTTTAGACAATTAACAAGTAACGATTAATTTTTTTATATTAAATTTCTTAATAAACCTATATTAATAACCATTATTGATTATTTTATAATCAGTAATTTTATATTTGTGAAATTTATGTTAAGCTTTATTCAAGTAGGGGTTGAAATTAATAAAAATATAAAATTTAAATTTAAAAAATTTTTATGAGGAAAATATTAATTATTGGTGGTGGAGCTATGGGCTCAGCTTTTTCAATTCCTTGTTTGGAGAATAATAATCTAGTTACTATTACAGAGCCTTATAATAAAATTTTTATTAAAAATTTAACTTCAAAAAAAAAGTTTCACTCCTCTTTAAAGCTCAATCTTCCTAAAAAGTTAAAATTCAAAAATTATACAAAAAATATATTCAAGGAAAAATTTGATTTAATTGTTATTGCCTTAAGTCTTGCTGGGATAGATTTTATTGGAAAAGAATTAAAAGATTTGAGAATTAAAACTCCGTTATTAGTTTTAACCAAAGGATTAAAATATAATAAAAAAAAAAATAAAATAATAACAATTTCAAATTTATTTAAAAATAATTACAATGCATCAAACGTGTCAGTTTTAAAAGGACCTTGCTTAGCAAAAGAATTAGCAAAAAAAAATAAAACAAGCGTAATTGTAGCAAATAAAAATATAAAAATAGCTAAAATGATAGGAAAAAAAATCTCGACAAAATATTATATAGTTGAATTTTCAAAAGATATAATTGGTGTAGAGATATGCTCAGCTATAAAAAATTTATATGCCATGATTATTGGAGCAGGTATTCATCTAAACACATCCTCAAATCTGTTCCAGAAATCATTAAAAGAAATGAAATACTTAATTAAATTTTTTAAAGGAAAGGATGAAACAACCTTAGGTCTTGCCGGGTTAGGAGATTTATATGTTAGTGCTGCTGGAGGGAGAAACAGTAAAATGGGTTATTATTTAGGTAAAGGATATAAATTTGAAGTTGCAAAAAAAAAATTTATGCCAAATGATACTGTTGAAGGAGAACAGCTCGCAAGAGAAATTGCACCATTTATATTGAAAAAAACTAATAGAAAAAGAATACCTTTGATGATTAACTTACTTAAATCAATTATTTACAATAAAAAGTTAAAAATAAATTAACTCTCTTTTTTTCTATATTCTTTATAATCATTATTGACAAAATCTTTAATTTTTGAAGAGGAATTAAAATCTGAAAATTTGAAAAGGGAGTAAATTTTTACTTATTATAGTAGCCATATTTACGGAGTCTTACATCACCTGTTCTCGCATGTGCTTCCATGCCTTCATATCTTGAAATTCTTGCAGCTGTAGAACCAACTTCTTTAGTAGACTCTTTTGTCATTCTTTGGAAACTCAATGTTTTAATAAATTTACCAACGAATAAACCGCCTGTATATTTACCTGCACCTTTTGTTGGTAATATGTGATTAGTTCCAGAACACTTGTCACCATAAGCAACCGTTGTTTCCTCTCCGATAAATAATGAACCATAGTTTTTTAATCTTTTGTGAAACCACTCAAGATTTTTTGTTTGAATTTCTAAATGCTCAGGAGCATAGTCGTCACTCACTTTAAGTATTTCTTCATCAGTGTCACACAAAATAACTTCACCATAATCTCTCCAAGCTGCTTCAGCGCTTAATCTTGGAACTTCTGGTAATTTCTCTATCAATTCAGGAACTCTTTTCATGACTTCGTCTGCAAGTTTTTGGCTTGTAGTATATAACCAACACGGAGAATTATACCCATGCTCTGCTTGGCCTACTAAATCAACAGCTACTATTTCTGAATCTGCTGTTTCATCTGCGATAATTCCAATTTCAGTTGGACCAGCAAATAAATCTATTCCAACTTTTCCAAATAAAATTCTTTTAGCCTCAGCTACAAATTGATTTCCAGGACCTACTAAAATATCTGCTGGTGCATTTCCAAACATTCCATAAGTCATTGCAGCAATAGCTGGAACTCCACCAAGATTTAAAATTATATCTGCACCACATAAATTTGCTGTATAAATTATAGAGGGGTGAGCACCGACTCCCTCTTTCGGGGGACTACATGCAATAATATTTTTCACGCCTGCAACTTTTGCAGTTGTCACACTCATCACTGCAGATGCTATGTGAGCGTATCGTCCACCTGGAATATAACAACCTGCAGTATTTACAGGAATCAATTTTTGACCCGCATATAATCCTTTCGAAAGTTCAACTTCAAAGTCTTTTCCAAAATTAGAAAGTTGTGCCTCAGCAAATTTTCTAACTCGGTCGTGGGAAAATTTAACATCATCTTTTGTTTTTTGATCTAAATTCTTATTTATTTCTTCAATTTTATCTTTTGAAACAATTATTTCTCCATCATATTTATCAAATTTTTTAGTTAATTCTTTACAACCATCCTCTTTCGACTTCTCAAGTTCTTTCAAAAGATTTTGAACTATATCTCTAGTTTTAGTGTCATCTGTTGACGCAGTCTTAGATGCTTTTTTTAAATATTTTATTGTCATTTTTTTTTAAATTTATATTGTTTTATTAGTCTAATGCAACCACAGCAGCAGCAATGGAAGCTAATCTAGCTGATGCCTCATCTGATCTACTTGTAATAACAACTGGCACTTTACCTCCTATTACAACACCCGCAGCACACGCACCCATAAAATAAATCATAATTTTAACTAATGCATTTCCAGTCTCAACACTAGGCACCAACAGCACATCAGCATCACCAGCAACTATATTTTTTACTCCTTTAATTTCTGCTGATTTTTTTGAAACACTATTATCAAAAGCTAAAGGTCCAAACACATCTGCATCTAAACCCTCTTTCTTTGCAAGTTCAGTAATTTCATTTGCTTCTATTGAACTTTGAATACTATCTAAAACTTCCTCTGTTGCAGATAATATAGCCACTTTTGGTCTTTTATTTCCAATCCTTTTTGAAAAATTAATCACATTTTTTAATATATGCATTTTTGTTTTTACATTTGGCAAAACATTTAAAGCACCATCTGTAATAATCAATGGTTTATCATTTTTTTCTAATGTCATATGCCAAACATGACTTAATCTAGTTTTACCAAGAAGTTTATATTCTCTTTTTAAAACTTCTTTCATTAAGATATCGGTATGAATATGACCTTTTACTATAATTCTAACTTTGTCTTGCATTGCTAGCTTAGCTGCAATTGCTGCTGTATTATTTTCTATTGGTTCATGAATTAATCTATAATCTGAAATATCAAACTGGATTTCATTAGCATATTTTTGAATTTGATCTTTATCTCCGATAAAAATTGGTTTAATTAAATTTTCTTTAACAGCATCCATAACAGATTGCATGGGGAGTGGTTTTCCAGCATTTACAATTGCTGCTGTAATTCCCTTTTTTTTATTTGCTGTGCTCAGCAAGTTATTGGGACAGACAATTTCTTTTTTTGTAAGCATTTTATCTTCTTAAAAAATCTAAATCTTTTTTTGTATTTTTTGTTAGTTTTATCTCTTTTCTAAAATTCACACTAAATCTTTTATATTTATTTTGACCAGGATACACTATCTCTTTTACACCTTTTATTTTAGGTAATTTTTTAATTTTTTTTATGTTATCTTTAATTCTTAAATTATAATTTTTGACAAATAAGTTTGTTTTAAATGTGATAAATAAATGTCCAATATTTTGCGGACCTGAAAAGTCATCAAAAGGATCTTTTACTCTTCCAGAATGATTTCCTCCAGTTAAAACTCCACTTAATATATCTACCATCCATGCTAAACCAGATCCTCTAAATCCTGCTATGGGCAATTGAACACCTTGCAAGGCGTCTTTGGCGTTAGTTGTTGGTTTTCCAAATTTATTTAATGCAACACCTTTCGGAATTTTTTTATTATTTTTCGCCGCAAATCTAATTTTACCTCTATTAATCATTGAAATTGATGTATCCAATATAAAAGGAACTTTAGAACCTGTTGGTGAACCAAAGCAAATCGGATTAGTTCCAAATAAACTCTTTAGCGCACCATAAGGCGCAATAGCAGGAGGAGCATTTGTATAAATCATAGTTATCAAATTTTTTTTTACTGCTTGCTCTGCGTAATATCCTGACAAACCGTAATGACCACTATTTTTAACACCGACCAGTCCTATTCCAGTTTTTTTTGCATTTTTAATAGCTTGTTTAATTGCTAAATCTGCAGCTACAAATCCAATGGCATCATCAGCATCAATATGGGAAATAGAATTTGAGATCTTTTTTATTTTAATTTTTGGTTTTGGATTAATTAAATTTTTTGAAATTCTATCACAATACATTCTAAGTCTTGAAAGACCATGTCCATATGCTCCAACTAATTCAGCATTAATAAGAGCATTAGTTGATATAAGAGCGTGGTTTTTATTTAAACCAAATTTTTTGAATATTTTAATGATTTCTTTTTTTAGATTTTGAGTTTTCAAATTAACCTTTTCCACGCCAAGGAATTGTTTTATTAATTATTTTTCTTAAAGTTATATCGAACAAAAGACCAAGCATTCCCATGATAAATATAGTTATCCAGATAACCTCATATTGAAAATATTTTTTAGCGACATTTTCAACAAATCCAATTCCAGTTGTTCCAGCTAAAAATTCAGCTGCTACTAATGTTCCCCAACACATACCAACAGCTACTCTAATTCCTGTTAAAATTTCAGGTAATGAATTAGGAAAAATAACGTATCTTAAAATTTGTTTCTTTGAGGCTCCTAATGAGTGGGCTGCATGAATTTTTGAAAGTTGTGTGCCTGATGCACCAGCCCTAGCAGAAATTATCATGATAGACAAAGAGACCATAAATAATAAGAATACTTTTCCTGTATTATCAATTCCTAACACAGATATTATAAGTGGAGCCCAGGCAAGTGGAGGAACTGGTCTATAAAGCTCAATCAAAGGGTCAAAAAAACCTTTTGCAAATCTATTTAATCCCATGAATAAACCAAGTGGCACTCCAATCAATATTCCAAAAATTAAACCTAAGAAAACTCTTAAAAAAGAGTCCCAAATATGTCCATAAGGAACCGGCAATTTAAATAAATTAAAATCACCCGTCACAATTTTTAAAACTCCACCTTTGAAGTTTTGTTTAACTATCCCATCTTTAGTATGAACAGGATATTCACCTGGTAAAATATCTGCAATCCAATCTGGTAAAATGAAGCCAATCATTTTACTTACATCAACCATTTGAATCCACAAAAGAGGAATATCTTTATAACCTACACTGGGTTTTGACATTAATATGAATTTATTTAAAGTATCAGATGGTTTGGGCAACCATCTTCCTGAGCCTTGTTCTGAACAACTTGGACCACTAGCAACTATTGTTCCTGCTGGGAACAAGAACATATCTATAAATCTCAGTCCTCCTTGAGCATTTTTTTGAGCATTTTCAAATTTAATAATTGCCGCTTGCATCTGATTTAATGTATTTGGAGGATAGATACTTGCGAATTCAATTCTTCTAGCAATCTTTACAATATTCTTGGCGTATGTGGATGCTATTTCTTCATTATCACTTAAATCTTTTCTATAAGATTTAATTTCGTTTTTTAATTCTTTAATTCTACTTTTAAATTGCGGGTTATGATTTCTTAATTTAAAAAATTCGTCACTTATTAAGTTTAGTTCTTTTGCTGCAGTGTGAAACTTGACACCTCTTTTTGTTGCTGGCACCAAAGGAACTTCCAGAGTATTCTCAATAGATCCAGAACCTGCATCTACTTTAGTAATACCCCAGCCACCTTCTTCATTAACAGCCCTAAGTCTTTGGTTGAGTTCTTGCTCAGTTTCAAATGGATAATCAGGTTTTTGAAAATTTTCAGTTAAAAGGTTAATTTTTCCGGTTATGTCATTTATTTTTTGTTTAGTCACATTCTCAATTAAATCCTCATTAGTTAATAATGGGATAAGTTGATTAGTTTTACTTATAAAACTGATTAGTATTGTCTTTTGTTGATTATTAAGCTTTTCGGAATTTTGAATTTCATTTTGAATTATTCTTAAATTTTTATTTTCTTTTTTTATCTGTGAAGTACTTTTAAATTCTCTTTCTTCTATTGGAAATTGGTATTTTAATCCAAGTAAAGAGTCATTTACCTTTGCTACTTGACATAACTCATTTGCGGATTTTGGATAAAATCCTTTAGCAATATCCCAAGAATAATATAGCCAAATTAGAAGTAAAAAACTACTTCCGACAATGACCCAGTGAGTGCCGCCCAATGCTCTTTCTGGGTTTCCAAAGACTGCATCAACTTTTTCAGTCTTAATTAATCTCCTTCCATAAAGAATACAGCCAATTACAGCAAAAAAAATTAGAAAAGTTACTATTTGAGTTATCATCTAATTTTCTTTACCCATTATTTCTTCTTCCATATCCCAAATCATTTCAAGAATTTCCTCACGTTTTTGAGAAAAATTCTTATTTTTTTTTATCTCTCTTAAATCTTCTTTTAATCCCATTGAAGCAAATGGAAGATTATACTCTTTATGAATTCTTCCAGGTCTTGGAGCCATCACATACAATCTTTCACCAAGCAATAGGGCTTCTTCAACTGAATGTGTGATTAAAATAATTGTTTTACCTGTTTCTTTCCAAATTTTTAAAACTAGTGACTGCATTTTTTCTCGTGTAAGCGCATCAAGAGCACCTAAAGGTTCATCCATTAAAATTAAATCTGGATCATTTATTAAACATCTTGCAAGCGCAACTCTCTGCTGCATGCCACCAGATAATTGATATGTGGGAGTATTTCCAAAACCTTTTAATCCAACAATTTCCAACCATTCATCAACTTTTTTTTGTGTTTCGATTGGATCTTCTTTTTTCATTCTTAATCCAAAGTTTACGTTTTCAGCAACTGTTAACCACTCAAATAAAGCACCTTGTTGAAAAACCATTCCCCTTTCAACTCCTGGACCATCAATTTCTTTATCGTTTAAAGTGATACTTCCTGATGTTGGTCTAATAAATCCTGCAGTAATGTTTAGTAAAGTTGTTTTTCCACAACCTGAAGGGCCTAGAACTGTTAAGAGTTCACCTTTTTTAAGAGTAAAATTTAAATCTTTTAAAGCGTGAACAGTTTCACCTTTAGGAGTTTTAAAAATCATATTAAGATTTTGAGAAATTAAATCACTCATAAACAATCTTTATATTTGAAATTTTTATAAAAAAATAGGCACCAATTTATTGAAATTGGCGCCTATTTTAATTTTAGTTACCTATAAATTATAAAGGCAAGAAACTAGTATCTACATTTCCTTTTGGTGTTCCCATACCATCTAAGAACGCTTTAAGGTTTCCACTTTCCATAGATTGTTTAGTTTCTTCAGGCGAAAGAAATTTAAAGCCACTTAAAGTTTCTTTCATGTCAGCAACTTTCATTTCAGAAGCTTTTGACATCGCATTCATATCAGCTTTACCAGCTTTATATCTAGCGTTAGCTTCATGAGTTACTTCTATGAAAGTTCTAAGCATTCCAGGATTTTCCTTCATAAACTTTGTAGTTACAGAAGTAATATCTATACCTAAGATACCTGCATCTCTTGCTTCTTGAACTGTAAGTAATCTTGATCCAACCGCAGTTGCAGCTTTAATAGAGTTACCTCCAAATAAACATGCCATTACAACATCACCGCTTACTAATGCAGCAGCTCCTTCTTCAGGATCCATTTGAATTATATCCATTTTTCCTCTATCAGCTCCAACAACTTTCATACTCTCATCAAAAACGTATTCAGCCATTGTACCTAATGGAACAGCAACTTTTTTACCCTCTAATTCACTAGCGTTTGCTTTTGTAATTCCTGATGCATTAGAAGTAACACAAGTTGTTCCTCCCATCCCATATTCCATAGCAATATCAACTAATTTGATGGGTGCTTTAGATTTTACAGCATTAATAAATGGTACCAATCCTTGTGAGTAAGAAATATCAATATCTCCTGCTAACATAGCATCCGTCATGGCACCACCGTTAGTAAAGTTTGTCCATTTGACTGGAACGCCAAGTGCTTTAGCGAATGCTTTTTTTTGCATATCCTCTAAATTTGGACTTGGCCACTCTAGAAAGTAAGCAACTCTAACTTCGTTTGCTGCTGAATTAGCAACTGAAATACTTAAGTTAAGAGCAACAAAACAACCTAAAAGAAAACTAATTATTTTTTTCATTTATTCCTCTTTGTTAAATTTAATTAAATTAGCCATATTAAAGTTCAATTTTGAGGAGAAGTAAAACAAATTTTATAAGAAGGGAGAGTTGCAAAAATTTCAATTGTACAATTAAAAGTTGTACTATATAAGTTGATTAATTGGGTTAATAGAAATTTCTAGCAAACAAAGGAATTTAGTCTATGAATTTAATTAAACTTTAATTTTATAAAATTATGAGCTCTGAAAATAGAACAAATATTCCAAATTCATTGAATGAACATTGGATGCCCTTCACATCTAATAAAGATTTTAAAAAAAGTCCTAGATTAATTACAGAAGCAAAAGGTGTTTATTTAAAAACTCATCATGGTAAAACACAAATTGATGCAAGCTCGGGTTTGTTTTGTAATCCTCTTGGGCACGGAAGAAAAGAGATTACTGAGGCAGTTACAAAACAATTAGAAACCTTAGATTACGCTCAACCATTTCAACAAGGCTTTGGTGGTTCATTTGAATTAGCTACTAAAATTGCAAAACATACTCCCGGTGATTTAAATAAAATTTTTTATACTATTTGTGGTTCAACTGCTGTTGAAACAGCTCTTAAGATTGCAATTGCTTACCACAGATCTAAAGGTAAAGCAGAAAGATTTAGATTTGTTGGCAGGGAACGTGGCTACCATGGAATGAATATTGGCTGTATATCAGTGGGTGGAATGATTAATAATGTTAAAACTTTTGCAAGTGTTTTAATGCCAGGAGTTCAACACATGAGACATACTCATTTACCAGAGCATAAATTTGTTAGTGGACAGCCTGAAACAGGAGCCGATAGGGCAGATGATCTAGAGAGAATTGCAATGAATTTTGGTCCAGAAAATATAGCGGCATGTATTGTTGAACCAATAGCTGGGTCTACAGGAACACTAGTTCCACCAAAAGGCTATTTGCAAAAATTAAGAGAGACTTGTGATAAGCATGGAATACTTTTAATTTTTGATGAAGTGATTACCGGATGGGGTAGAACAGGATCTTCTTTTGCAAGTATTGAGTATGGAGTAACACCTGATATTATGACTATGGCAAAAGCAACCACCAACGGAGTTGTACCAATGGGTGTTGTTGCATGTAAAGACGAAATTTATGACTCGGTAATGGATGCATCTCCAAAGGGATCAATTGAATTATTTCATGGCTATACTTATTCAGGTATTCCGGTAGCTGTAGCAGCAGCATTAGCCGTGCAAGATATTTTTGAAAAAGAAGATATTTTTGAAAGAGCAAAAAATTTAGCACCTTATTTTCAAAAAGGATTATTTTCTCTACAGGATTTAGAGTCTGTTGAAAATATTAGAGGTTATGGAATGATGGGTGGTATAGATATGAAATTAAATACAAAACCTGGTAAAGCTGGATACGAGACTTTTAAATCTTGTTACGAAGCTGGTGTAAATTTTAAAGCAACAGGTGATTGTTTGATAATTGCACCACAATTTATTTGCGAAGAGAAGCATATTGATGAGATTATTGATAAACTTAGAACAGGTATTACTAACTATCAAAAAAACCAAAAGAACTAGTTACTAAATTTTATATCTATAGTTAAAGAGTGAAAGATAATGCGCATAGGTGTACCTAAAGAAATAAAACCACAGGAAAATAGAATAGGTTTAACGCCTGAAAGTGTAAAAATTTTAGTTTCCGAAGGACATGAAGTTTTAGTTGAAAATGATGGTGGTTTTGAAGCAGGTTTTGATAATGACGAATACAAAAAAGCTGGTGCGAAAATTATTGATACAGCTGGAGACATTTTTAATGAAGCTGAGATAATTGTAAAAGTAAAAGATCCTCAAAAAGTTGAAGTTGATATGATAAGGGAAAATCAAATAGTTTTTACTTACTTGCATCTTGCTGCTGCTAAAGAGTTAACACAAGGACTTATTAATTCCAAAGGTATTTGTATAGCTTACGAAACTGTGACAGATCAAAATGGAAGATTACCACTCTTAGCTCCTATGAGCGCAGTTGCTGGTAGAATGTCTGTACAGGCCGGGGCTCATTGCTTAGAAAAAAATCAAAAAGGTAGAGGCTTACTTTTAGGAGGAGCACCAGGAGTTGAGGGCGGTACTGTTGTTATATTAGGTGGAGGAGTTGTTGGTGAAAATGCTGCAATAATTGCGACTGGTATGCAGGCGAAAGTTTACATAGTAGACAAATCAGAAAAAAGACTTGAAGAATTAACTCAAAGATTTGGTAATAAAATTATTCCTCAACAATCTGATAATACTGATTTAAAAAAATTGATTTCAAATGCAGATCTTGTAGTTGGTGGAGTGCTAATTCCAGGAGCAGAAGCTCCAAAGTTAGTTACAAAGGATATGTTAAAATTGATGAAAAGAGGATCTGTTATAGTTGATGTTGCAATTGATCAAGGTGGTTGTGTTGAAACAAGTAAGCCAACTACATTTGCAAATCCTACATATATAGTTGATGACATTATTCATTACTGCGTTGCAAATATGCCAGGTGGAGTTCCTAGAACTTCTACATTAGCCTTAAATAAAGTTACATTACCCTTTTTAAACAGATTAGCTAAAGATGGATATCAAAAAGCTTTACGAGATGACCCAAATTTTTTGTCTGGACTAAATGTCTATAAAGGCAACGTTACACATAAAGCAGTTGCAGATACTTTTGGTTACAAATATCTCTCTCCAGCAGAGGCTTTAAATTAAGAATGAAAAAACTTCCAAGCTCAGCTAAAGTTGTAGTTATTGGTGGAGGTGTAGTTGGATGTTCTTGTGCTTATCATTTAGCTAAATTTGGTTGGAAGGATGTAATATTAGTTGAAAGAGATAAGTTAACATCAGGTACCACTTGGCATGCTGCTGGTTTGGTAAGTCAAATTGGACCATCTGCGCCTATTACTAAAATAAGAAAATATTCTTTAGATCTTTATAAAGAGCTCGAAAAAAAAGTGGATCACTCTGCTGGGTTAAGACTTAATGGTGCATTATCTATTGCTCAAGAGGAGGGAAGGTGGCAAGAGTTAAAAAGACAAGCTACAACAGCCCAATTATATAATTTTGATGTTCAAATTTTAAATAAAGATCAAGTAAAAGAAAAAGTTCCTTTAATTAAGAATGATGATTTATTAGGTGGGATATTAATGCCAGGCGACGGTTCTGGTGATCCATCTGGAATTACACAACTATTAGCAAAGGCAGCTAAAAGTGAGGGGGCAAATATATTTGAGGATTCTCCTGTAGATAAAATTTTAATAAGGAACAAAAAAATAGAGGGAGTTATTGTTAACGGACAAAAAATTGATTGTGAATATATCGTTTTGGCTACCGGAATGTGGTCAAGACAACTTGGTGAAAAAATTGGGGTAAGTATTCCTTTGTATCCAGCAGAGCATTTTTATGTAATAACTGAACCAATTGATAATTTACCCAAAGATTTTCCTGTTGTAAGAGATTTTGATAGCAGGACTTATTTTAAAGAGGATGCTGGTAAATTATTACTTGGGATATTTGAGGGAAAATCTATACCAGCTTTTGATAAAACAAATAAAGTACCAGAGGATTTTTCATTTGGAGAATTTCAAGAAAATTTAGAACATTTTGAACCTTATTTAGAAGCTTGTATGGAGAGATTTCCAGTTTTAGAAAAAACTGGAATAAGAAAATTTTTTGCTGGGCCAGAGTCTTTTACTCCAGATACAAATACTCTATTGGGTGAGGTTCCTGAAATTAGAAATTTTTTCGTTTGTTGTGGATTAAATAGCATTGGAATTGCAAGTGCAGGTGGAGTGGGTAAAGTTACTGCAGAGTGGATGATGAATGGTCATATTAATGAAGATATATTTAGCTATGACATTAAAAGATTTCAAAAATTTCATTCAGAAATAAATTTTATAAAAGAGAGAATAACTGAAACGCTTGGTGATCTATATGGAATGCACTGGCCATATAAACAACATAAAACTTCAAGAAATATTAAAACTTTACCACACCATGATAACTTAAAAAGTTTTGGTGCATGTTTTGGTGTATCTGGCGGCTATGAAAGACCTATGTGGTTTGCACTAGACGGAGAACAGACAACTTATGAATACAGTTATAACTTTCAAAACTGGTTTCCATCAGCTGAATACGAAACTACCAATACTATAAGAAACGTTGGTTTATTTGATTTAACACCATTTTCAAAACTCGAGATTAAATCTGAAAAAGCCCATGAGGAGCTACAGAGAATTTGTACTGCAAATATAAAGAATGAAGTTGGCAAGTGTACATACACACACATGTTAAATATTGATGGTGGCATTGAAACTGATTTGACTGTAGCATGTTTAGATAAAAATCATTTTAGAATCATAAGTTCTGCTGCAACAAGAGAAAGAGATAAATTTCATATAAAAAAATATCTTTCTGAAAATATTGAAATTAAAGATGTAACAGATGATTATTGTGTTTTTGGATTATTTGGACCAAAAAGTAGAGATTTAATAAAAACCTTAAGTAAAGATAATTTTGAAAACGATAATTTTAAATTTGGAACGGCAAAATATATTTCTATAGATGGGATTAAAATATGGGCTCAAAGATTATCTTATGTAGGAGAATTAGGTTATGAATTATATATAAAATTTGATGAAGCAAAAAAAATATACGAATTATTAATTAAAAAAGGTAAAGATTTTAATCTTTCAAATTGTGGTATGCACGCAATGGATATTATGCGAATGGAAAGTGGGTTTTTACACTGGGGACATGATATTTCTCCTGAGGAAAATCAATATCAAGCTGGTTTGTCATTCACCATAAGTAATAAAAAAAATATAGATTTCATTGGTAAAAAAGCTCTAGAAAAAATAAAAAAAGAAAAAATAAAAAATAGATTTGCTATGTTTACTCTAGATGATAGTAAACCAGGTGAGCCATTATTACTTCACGATGAGCCGATTTATTTAGAAGACGAAATAATTGGAAAAACAACATCTGGAAACTATTCATTTAATTTCAAGAAAAATTTAACTTTTGGATATATAAAAAATGATTATTCAAATAATGAGTTACAATCAAAAAATCTTTTCGTTGAAGTAGAAAAACAAAAATATCCAATTGAACTAATAAAAGAGCCTTTAAAAAAGACTAATTTTAAGAACAATTAATTTTTATTTTTTAAAAAAAAAACAAAAATGAAGCTCGTAATATACATAATGAGTGCATAAGCACCTGTCGGTATTGCGTACAGTATATCTTCGCCAAATATTTGAGTAGAGACAAATATTGCTAGAGTACCATTTTGTAATCCACATTCTAATGCAATGCACTTTTGTTGTTTAATTCCTGAAGCAAAATTTTTAGCGAGAAAAAAGGCAATAATCATCATTGATATATTTAAAACAAAAGAAATGAGACCTGCTTGCATAATAAAATTTAAAATATTGTCCTTTTCTTCGTAAAATGCTGCAATGAAGAAAATAACAAAAAATACTATGTTAAGTTTGTTAAAAATTTCAACTTTTGAAGATACAAAACTATCTGCAAACCTTCTTATAATCATACCTAAAATAACTGGTACCGTAACTACCAAAAACATTTTAAATGCAACACCGGTCATAGAAATATTTTGAGAAATATTTGTAATACCAATTAAATTTGCAGAACCAAAAATTATCAAAGGGACTGAAATAATACTAATTAAACTGATTACTGCTGTCAGAGATATTGATAATGCCACATCTCCATTAGCAAATTTAGTTAATATATTTGAAGTAACGCCTCCAGGTGCAGCAGCAATAATCATAACCCCTATCGATATTTCTGGAGGTGTTTTAAAAAGAAGTATTAGAATATAAGCCACGATTGGAAGAATTATTAGTTGAGAAAAACAACCAATAAAAAAATCTTTAGGAGATTTAATTACTTTTGCAAAATCTTCAATTTTTAAACCCAATCCTAAACCCAGCATAATTAATGCAAGTATTATAGGCGCGATAGTTGTTACTATACCCATGGCTCCCTAAAAAATATTCACTCTGAAAGTCTAATCTATAAAAGATTTATGAAATTGCAATCAAATTTAAAATTCTTGTTAAGAACTTTGCTTTTTCCTTAAAAAAGTTTAATTGGTAATTAACAATTTTATCTTTATTATTTCCACTTAAGAAATATTGTTTTTTCTGATTAATTTTTAAATTTTCTTTTTTTATTAAATACTTACATTTTCTAATAACGGTAGCTCTTGGAATATTTGTCATTTCAGAAATAGACATTGCGCTTAAACCAGGCTTTGTAAAGTGCAAAGGATTACTAAGTGTTTCATCAGCAAAAATTTTATTATCTCTTTTAACTGAAAAATCCTTCGTAAATGTTTTAGTATTCAATGCTTGATGCATTATAATGGTTCCAATTACATGAAAAGTTGTTAAATCATTAAACATTTTTTGATAACCTATTATCCAAGGTATCTGCATTCGATAATACCATCTCCAACACAATGTAAAGTTTTTCTTGATAACCTTTTCAGCAAATTTTGACTCAATCTTTTTATTGTATAGGTTATTTTTATTCAATAAATCTGAGACTCTTGTTAAATATCTTGAAGTTAATGGAATTTGTTGAATTGGTTTTACAAATGGATATGCAGTTCTATCGATAATTAATTGTTTTTTTTGTCTTTTAATAACACCTAATTTTTCAAGTTCTAAAACTTTTCTTCTAATTGTTTCTTTTGGCAATTCTAATTTTTCACAAAGCTCTGTAATACTAAATTTATCTATTTGTAAGCTTAGTTTTGAGTAATATTGATCATAATTTTGAGTAAAATTTACTTGATGATAAAAATTTAAAGTCTTTTCAACTAAAGAAACTATTATTAAAAATTTTACATGATCCTCAAAAGATAAATAAACACTATTCAGCCAATTCCATTGATGTTTAACCCAATCTGTTCCCAATATTTCGTAATTTTGAACAATACAATTGTAAACCTGATCATCATTGAGTGTCTTGGTAAAGTCTACTTGTTTTGCTTCCATATGGTAAAGTAATATTAATGACCCAATTTGAACACATGTCAACTAAATACTAACCCAATATGAACAATCAAAATATTTCTATAAATAAGTTTTTGAAAAATTTTTGTCTTTTAATCTTAGTGAAATTTGCAAATATTAATTATTCATGATTAAATCGTCATATGAAAAATTCAGGTTTTAACGTTAAAGATAAATTAGTTGCAAAATATCTCAAAAAAGATCCATTAACAAATTTACCCAAAAGTACTAATATAAATATTTTACTTAATAGGGTGAAAAATAATCAAAGAAATGAAAAAAGGAAAAAATTTTACTTTTCAGCTGCTGCATCTACAGGACTTTTTATTTTTGGATTACTTATATTTGGTTAAAACTTTTTTTTTGAAAAGTATTCTTTTATTTGCTTTAAGAAAATTAAAAAACACAAATAATCAAACGGAAACCTGTGTCTTGCTATTTCACCATCTTCAAAAATTACAAAAGCAGAAAAGATAAAAATAAAGGTAAATAACCAAAA
>CACLEQ010000002.1:0-75655 GCA_902605995.1 uncultured Pelagibacteraceae bacterium | reverse complement strand
TTTCATCTCATATTGTTAAAGATTATTAAAGATGAAAATATCTCATTATTATCGACTTCGATTTATCTTTTATATCCGTACCTTTTTGGTCATGCTCATTTTAATCCTAAAGATATTCCATTTTTATCATTTTGGCTAATAACAACATATTTATCACTTAAGATTTTTGAAAATTTGTACAATGAAAATAATGTTAAAATAAGAAATTTAATTTTATTCTCGTTAATTACAGCTTTTTTAATAAGTATTAGGGTTGTAGGTACCTTAATTTTTATTCAATTTTTTATATCTTTATTAATTTTTCTAGAAAAAAAAAAAATTTCTTTTTATTTTTTTTTAAAAAAAAACTACAAAAATATATGTGTTTTTGGATTTACTTTCTTTATATTTTTAATAATACTAAATCCAATATTTTGGCATAATCCAATAGAAATTTTAAATTCAATTAAATGGATGGGTAAGTATCCACAAAATATAGGTACCTTAACGAATGGATCTCTTTTATACTCATTAAACTTACCATCAAGTTATTACTTCATATGGTTGTTTTTTAAACTGCCTATTTTGATATTAATTGGTTACTGCTTGTTTCCTTTAGTAGAAAGTAAAATTTTTAAAGATGATATTGTGACTATCTATTATGGCACTATTACAATAAGTGTTCCGACTATAATTGTATTATTTATTCTCAAGGATGTTGCAGTTTATGACGAATTAAGACACTTATTATTTATTTTCCCTCTTATTTTTATTACATCTTTTACGAATATTTTTTATTTTTTTCAAAAAAAAATTATATTTCCTTTGCTGTCATTAGTGATTATTTTTTTTATGAGTGAGAATATCAAACTTAACCCTTATCAATACTCATGGTTGAATTCTTTTGCTAAATTTAAAAATATTGAAAAAAACTTTGAAATTGATTATTGGGGTGTAAATAATAAGAATATTTCAACAAAAATTATAAATTATGTAGAGAAAAATAAAATAGAAAAATCAATAGATATTTACTCTGATATTTATATTAAAGAGTTTTTAATACCTTATGGCTTTAATGGTTACATGGGGAATTATTCTCAAGTTGATGGTGCAAAGCAAAAACCATTCATAGCACATAAGACACATAGAAATGTAAGAAGATCTGACCCAAAAGATTGTGAATTAATTTGGAGAGAAACATTAAATTATACTTTTTATAAAAAAAAAATAAGTGTAAGTAGTATTTGGTTGTGCAATTAATTATTGCTTTCTCTTAGCTCAGAACGAATTTTTTCAATAAATTGATTTAAAAGTATCGCATCTTCTTTTGAAAGATACCTCTCTTTTTTGACACCTCTTTTAATTTCTTCTCTTAATGTAATAACAAGCTCTTTTCTACCTTCTTTTGTTGAAATAAAGTTAAGTTTATCAGTGTATTTTTTTATTACTTTGCCGATGGTAAATTCATAAATTAAAACTACAGCTATTAATGCAATTATAACTTTATATATATATTGCTTCACAAATTACTTTTTAAAATTTATATTTTTTGTCTCTAAAATTTTTTTTAGCTCACCGTTCTCATACATTTCTTTAACTATATCACATCCACCCACAAATTCTTTTTTAATGTATAGTTGAGGTATAGTTGGCCAATCACTATAAGTTTTGATACCTTCCCTAATTGATTGATCTTCTAATACATTAATAGCTTTAAAGTTTACCTCTAAGATTTTTAACAAATTTGTAACAGCCATTGAGAATCCACACTGAGGAGCATCTGGTGTTCCTTTCATGAATAAACACACCTCATTATTATCAATATGATCTTTTATTATATCTCTTGTTTTATCGTCCATTATTGTTCCTTTGTTTTAATTGCTAAAGCATGAAGTTCATTGCCCATTCTGCCCTTAAGAGAATTATACACCATTTTATGTTGTTCGATTTTGCTCTTACCAACAAATAACGAGGAGGTTATTGTTGCTGAATAATGGTTTCCATCACCAGCTAAATCTTGAATATCAATAGTGGCATCCGGCATTGCCTCTTTTATAAATTTTTCTATTTCTTTTAAGTCCATTGCCATTATGAGTCCATATAGTTATATAGCCAATTACTATTATATGATTTTAATTCGTCAATTGTAACCTTTGTCTTTTCATTAATAATCATTTCATTATCTATAATAACACCTAATTCCTCGTAATGTACTGAGTCTTTGCTCAAAATTTTTGAAACTTCTTTTAAATCTTCAGGGTTTATTTCTATGATGTATCTTCCTTGATCCTCTGCAAACAAATACTCGGTCTTGTTTATCAAATTCTTAGGTGTCATTAGTTTGATACCTTTGTTTCCCTTGATACACATTTTACTAATCGCAATTATAATTCCACCCAAAGATACATCGTGAGCACTTTTAACGAGATCTTTATTTATTAGATTTAGTAAAGACTCACCATTATTTTTTTCGTTAAATAAATTAACCTCTGGTGGGGGGCCTTTATTCTCATCTAATATTATTCTAGCAAATAGACTTTGATCAATGTGACCTTCGGTTTTTCCAATAATCAAAATAAGATTATTTACCTCTTTAAGATTCATTGTGATCATTTTTTATAATCTTTAATTAGACCAACTCCACCGATAGATGGAGTAGGTTTAATTCCGATTTCTTTTGTTTGATTATAAAAAGATACATTCCCAGACACCACTGGGAAATTTAAATATTTACTTGCTTCACCAATCCCTTGAACACATTCCACAAATTCTCCCATGTTATCCTCATTCTCTGGACTTCCAAAGTTCAGGCAGTTAGTTATTGCAATAGGAGTTGCCCCAACTGAAATTAAATTTCTCCAACTCTCAACTACTACTTGTTTACCTCCTGTTAACGGATGAGCCCAACAATAAACTGCAGAAGAGTCTACAGATGCTGCGACTGCTTTATTCGTACCATGTACTCTTACTACTCCAGCATCGCCACCAGGTTTTTGAATAGTATCACCCATGACAGTATGATCATATTGCTGCCAAATCCACTCCTTGCTACAAACATTTGGGTTAGATAAAATCTTTTTTAAAACATCTTTTATTTTTATTTCATTATAAATTTCTTTTTTAATCTTATTTTTTTTTGGTAATTTAGACTTTTTCCATTTTCGATCATACATAGGAGAATTTTCAACTAAAGTATTGACTGGAATATTTGCTACTACTTTATTTTCAAAGTATAATTCAATATTTTTTGTATTTGTTGTCTTACCAATTACAGCAAAATCAAGATTCCACTTATCAAATATTTTTTTGGCCAAATCTTCTTTACCATTTTCCAAAATAATTAACATTCTTTCTTGACTTTCAGATAACATAATTTCATAAGGAGTCATTTTTGTTTCACGGCAAGGAACTTTATTTAAATTAATTTCAATACCTAAATTTCCTTTTGATGCCATTTCAATACTAGAGGAAGTAAGACCAGCTGCACCCATATCTTGAATTGCAATAATCGAGTCACCTGCCATTAATTCTAAGCAGGCCTCTAAAAGAAGCTTTTCCGTAAAAGGATCACCGACTTGTACTGTTGGTTTTTTTTCCTCTATTTTTTCATCAAAACTTGCAGAAGCCATACTTGCACCATGTATTCCATCTCGCCCAGTTTTTGATCCAACATAAATTACTGGCTTATTTAAACCTGCAGCTTTTGAATAAAAGATCTTATCTTTCTTGACTAAGCCCAAAGTCATAGCATTAACTAAAATATTACCATTATATGATCTATCAAAAGATGTTTGTCCTGCTATCGTTGGAACACCCATACAATTACCATAACCACCAATGCCATGCACGACACCTCTTAATAAATTTTTCGTCTTTTTATGTTGTGTTGATCCAAAATGTATTGAATTTAAGTTTGCAATAGGTCTTGCACCCATGGTGAATACGTCCCGCATTATTCCACCAACACCCGTTGCAGCTCCTTGATAAGGTTCAATAAAAGAGGGATGGTTATGACTTTCAATTTTAAATACTATTGCATCTCCATCTTCTATATCAATAACTCCTGCATTTTCTCCTGGGCCCTGAATGACTTTTTTGCCCTTAGTAGGTAATTTTTTTAAATGAAGTTTTGACGATTTATATGAGCAATGCTCATTCCACATTGCTGAAAATATTCCAAGTTCAGTTAAATTTGGTGTTCTTTTTAAAAGTTCACAAATTTTTTTATACTCATCAGTCTTTAGACCATGTTCAATAGCTATTTTTTCATTTACTAACATTATTTAATATTTTTAATTAAATTTTTAAAAAATATCGATCCATCCTCACCTGATAAGGATTGATCTATCATTCTTTCAGGGTGGGGCATCATACCTAGGACATTTTTTTCTTTATTGAAAATACCAGCGATATTCTTAATTGACCCATTCGGGTTTGAATTTTCATCTATTTGACCTTTGTTGTTACTATAATAAATTGCAACTTGGTTATTATCTTTAATTTCTTTTAACTGATCATCTGTACAAAAATAATTACCTTCGTTATGAGCTATATGTAATTCAAAAATATCTTTATCTATATTCTTGAAATAAGGATTATCTTTATTATCTAATTTAACAAAAACATTTTTACAAATAAATTCTAAATACTTATTTCTTAATAAAACTCCAGGAACTAAACCTGTTTCAACCAATATTTGAAAACCATTACATATACCTAATACTAAGCCACCAGATTTTGCAAAATTTATTACAGATTGCATAATTTTAGATTTCGAGGCCATGCTTCCACAGCGCAAATAATCACCATAAGAAAAACCTCCAGGTAAAACAACTAGGTCGCTTTTTGGTAGTTCATTGTCATTATGCCAAACCATTTTGTTATTAAATCCAAATTTTTTTAGAGCAACATCCATATCTCTATCACAATTTGAACCAGGAAAGGTTATTACAGACGATTTCATTAATTATTGTATTTCAATAATTTTATAATTTTCAATGACAAGATTAGCTAAAAGTTTTTTACACATATCTTCAACTATTCTTTTAGCTCTTGTTGGATCATTTTCTTTTACATCTATTTCAAAGTATTTACCTTGTCTAACTTCATTAATATCTTTAAATCCCATACCATCCAATGTTTGGTGTATAACTTTTCCCTGAGGGTCTAAAACATCTTTTTTTAGAGTTATAATTGCAGAAACTTTCATTTACTTTTTTTTTTAACTGATGATAATTTTGTTACATTAACAGCAGCAACATTTGATTGTTCATGAAGAATACCTAATCTTTTTGCAACTTCAGTATAAGCAGGTATTAAGTCTCCAAGATCTTTTCTAAATCTGTCTTTATCTAATTTTTTATCAGTGATTGAGTCCCATAATCTACACGTATCAGGGCTTATTTCGTCAGCAAGAATGATCTCATTATTTCCATCAATTTTTATTCTCCCGAATTCTAATTTAAAATCTATTAATTTAATTCCAATACCTCTAAACATTCCAATCATAAAATCATTAATTCTTAAGATCATTTTTTTTACTTTTTCTATTTCCTTTTTAGTTGCCCATTCAAATGCGAAAATATGATCTTCAGCTATTAATGGGTCACCAAGCCTGTCATCCTTTAAGCAATATTCAATTAATGGCTCTTTTAGGACAGTCCCATCTTCAATACCAAGTCTTTTAGTTAAGGATCCAGTGGCAACATTTCTTACAATAAATTCTATTGGAATTATTTCTACAAATTTAATTACTTGCTCCCTCATATTTAACCTTTTAATTAAATGATTTTTAATTCCAATTTGAGATAGATTTGAGAGGATATGTTCTGAAATTCGATTATTCAAAACTCCTTTACCTTCAATTGTAGTTTTCTTTTGATTATTAAATGCAGTTGCATCGTCTTTAAAATATTGAATAACTAAGCCTTTATCTTGAGTAGCATAGATGATTTTGGCTTTTCCCTCGTAAAGTTTTTTACCTTTCTTCATTAATTAAATACTCTTCTAAAGATTAAATTTACATTTTTGAAATGCTTAGAATAGCTAAAGATATTCTTTAATTTTTTTAGTGAAATATTAGTCATTACATATTTGTCAGTCTGGATGACATCAAATAGATCTAAGTTTTCGGAAAAGCATTTTTTCGCATAAGACTGAACCAACTTATAAGATTTTTCTCTACTTAAACCTGTTTTTGTTAGTTCTAGCATTAGTTCCTGTGAAAAAATTAAACCTTTAGTTAAATTCAAATTTTCTAACATTTTTTTAGGATATACAATCATATTGTCTAAAATATTGGTTAATCTTACTAGTGCAAAATCTGTTGTAATGTTTGCATCTGGACCAATATTTCTCTCTACACTTGAATGCGAAATGTCTCTCTCGTGCCATAAAGCAATATTTTCTAATGCAGGGATAACAGTACTTCTCACCATTCTTGAGAGACCAGTAAGATTTTCACTTAAAATAGGATTTTTTTTATGAGGCATAGCTGAAGACCCTTTTTGATTTTTCGAAAAGTATTCTTGTAATTCATAAACTTCTGTTCTCTGTAAATGTCTCATTTCTATTGAAACTCTCTCTATTGATCCAGAAATAATTCCCAAAACAGAAAAATAAAAAGCATGTCGATCTCTAGGAATAACTTGTGTTGATATCGGTTCAACTTTTAAACCTAGTTTCTTTGCAACATATTTTTCTACATTTGGATTAATATTTGCAAAAGTTCCAACAGCACCTGAGATTGCACATGTTGCTACTTCATCGATTGCACCAACCAATCTTTTCCTATTTCTTTTAAATTCCTCATAAAAAGATGCCAGCTTTAAACCAAAAGTAATTGGCTCAGCATGAATACCGTGGCTTCTACCCATGCAAGGAGTAAATTTATATTTTTTTGCTTGTCTCTTCAGCACTTTTAGTATTTGATCTAAGTCTTTGATAAGAATTCTTCCAGACTGAACTAATTGAATATTGAAAGTTGTATCTAAAACATCAGATGAAGTCATTCCTTGATGAAGATATCTTGCTTTAAGCCCAGCTTTTTCTGTAATAGAGGTTAGAAAAGCAATTACATCATGTTTTACTTGGTTTTCAATTTGATGAATTCTTTTAACATTAATTCTCGCTTTTTTTTTAACAATTGAAGAAACACCTTTTGGTATTTGTCCAAGCTTTTCCATTGCTTGAGCGGCAGCTATTTCGACATCAAGCCAAATCTTATACTTATTCTCTTCTGACCAAATATCAGTGAGTGCTTTTCTAGAGTATCTTTTAATCATTAATTATAAGTATGGAGGCTTCGTGTAACTTTTAGCAGATTCTGTAAATATTTCATAACCATTTTCAGTTATCCCTACCGTATGTTCAAATTGTGCTGATAAAGATTTATCTTTTGTTACAGCTGTCCATCCGTCATTAAGTGTCTTTGTATCAAATTTACCAGCATTAATCATTGGTTCGATAGTGAATGTCATGCCAGGTTTAATTTCAATACCAGTACCTTTCTTGCCATAGTGAAGAATATTCGGTTGTTCATGGAAAGATGTACCTATACCGTGCCCACAGAAATCTCTAACAACAGAGAAACCTTTTTTTTCTACATGAGATTGTATTTCGAATCCAATATCTCCTATTTTGATTCCTGGTTTTAAAATGCTTATTGCCTTCATCATTGAGTCGTAAGTCACATTTATCAAATTTTTATATTTAACAGATGTTTCTCCTATACAAAACATTCTACTAGTGTCACCATAGTGATTATCTATTATCGCAGTGACATCAACATTCAATGCATCTCCATACTCTAAAATTTTGCTTTCTGACGGTATACCATGACAAACAACATGATTAAGAGATGTGCATAAAGATTTATTAAAACCCCTATAGTATAATGGTGCTGAATATCCTCCATTATCTCTTATAAATTCATAACCAAGTTTATCTATATAATCTGTTGATATTCCTTCTTTAATATTACCTGTTAGCATATCAAGCGTCTTAGCCGCAAGATTTCCAGCTACCTTCATTTTTTCAAATTTTTCTAAATAATCATTCATTAATTATTTTAAGTTTTTTATCGATTATAATTTTTTTTGTATCTATTTTACATCTATAAGCTAAAAAAATAACACCTGCTTTTCTTGCTGTTTGGTAATTTTGATAATAATCATTATCTATGTCTTTAGCTATTTTAAATTTTTCCATATTTTGAATTTGTACCAAAAAAATTAAGTAAGATTTATAACCTTTTTTTGTGGCATCAATAAGTGCAAGTAGATGTTTTGAGCCCCTGGTTGTTACAGCATCTGGAAATTCCGCAGTATTTTCTTGTCTAAAAAGTGTAACATTTTTAACTTCTACAAAACTTTTTTTATTGTTTTTTTCTATCAAAAAATCAAATCTTGTTTCTTTATTAAAAAAAACCTCAGATTTTACTGTATCATTATTCTTAAGTTCTTTAATTAAATTATTTTGTAATCCATGACCAACAATTTTATTAGCAAGATGTGTATTAACACCTACTAAATTTTTTCTTGCTTTGATTATTTCAAGGCCATATTTCAATTTTCTTTTTGGATTGTCATTTTTAAGTAAATAAACCTCGTTATCTTTATCAAGAAGGCCTTTCATAGAACCAGTATTAGGACAGTGTGCTGTAACAATTTCTTTTTTTATATTCACATCAATAAAAAAACGTTTATATCTCTTGATTAATTTGCCTTTTATTAATGACTTGGTAAATTCCATAATTAAATTATACATTTAAAATGAAAAAAAACACAAAAGTAAATGCTGCAATTGTAATAATTGGAAACGAAATTCTCTCTGGGAGAACGCAAGATACAAACACTGGTACCCTAGCAACTTGGTTAAATTCGTTAGGTGTTCAAGTAAGTGAAGTAAGAGTAATTCCAGATGAGCAAGAAAAAATTATAGATACTGTGAATGAACTTCGAAAAAAATACGATTATATTTTTACAACAGGTGGAATAGGGCCTACCCATGACGATATAACGGCAAAATCAGTTGCCGAGGCATTTAATTTAAAATATGAAATTCATAAAGAAGGATTTAAAATTTTAGAAGCTTATTATAAACCAGGAGAATTCAATGAAGGTAGACAAAAAATGATTTGGATGCCTGAGAATGCCGTTTTAATTTTAAATCCTACAAGTGGAGCACCAGGTTTTAGTGTAGAGAATGTATTTTGTTTGCCTGGTGTGCCATCGATTTTAAAATCAATGTTAGGTGGTTTAAAAAATAAGATAGTAGGCGGAGAGCCAATTATAAGTCACACAATAAGTTTGAGAACAGTCGAGAGTGAAATTGCAAACTCTATTAGTAAAGTTCAAAATCAAAATAGCGATGTTGAAATTGGAAGCTACCCATTTTTTCATGCTGGCAAGTTAGGAGTTTCAATTGTTCTTCGTTCTGAAAGTCAGTCTAAGATTGATATATGTAACACACAAATTTTAGAAATTATCAAAAATAAAAAAATTGAAATAGTTGATAGATAAATGCTTTATTTTGCTTACGGCAGTAATTTAAATCATATTCAAATGAAAAGAAGATGCAAGGACAGTATCTTTATCAAAAAAATAGACTTAAGTGATTTCCGACTTACATTTCGAAGCAGATTTAGAGCTGCAGATATTGAAAAAAAAAAAAATTCTATTGTGCAAGGAGCTCTATTTGAAATATCAAAAAATGATGAAAAAAAATTAGATATTTACGAGGATTTTCCAACTTTATATAAAAAATATTATTTTTCATATGACAAAAAAAAAGTCATGACTTACACAATGGTCAATAAAACAAATTTTAGATATCCTTCAGATCGCTATCTTAATATCATTAAAAAAGGTTATAAAGACTGTAAAATTGAATTTAAACATCTTATTTTTGCTTTGAGACAAAAGACATAATTTAAATTTTTTCTAATTTTTTTAGAATTTTATTACGCTCTATAATTATTGTTTTGTGAAATTTAAAATTTTGTATTTGATTTTTTTTTTTATTAACTAAGAAATCATAGAAAACATCAAAACTATTTTTTTTCGACTGATAGATTTTTTTTTTATTTTTAAAGAATGAGTTTTTATAAAAATAAAAAGTCTTTACACAGTTATTATTGAAAACTTGTAAATTTCTCTCAATAAAGTTGGAGCAATTAAGCTTTATTTTTACATTAAAATTTTTAAATTTATAATTAATTATTATTTCTTTATTAAACTTACTATTTTTTCTTCTCAATTTATTGAGCTCTATATTAAATTTAGGAAAATCTTTAAAAAAAAACAATATCAATGACAAAGGATGATCTAACCAGTCAATAGCAAAATCATTTTTATTTTTATAATATTTGTTTTTTTTTGAGTAATTTAAAATAATTTGATGAAATTTTTCTTTTTTTAGTGTTTCTTGGATCTTAGAAACTAAAGGATTAAAAGTATCAATATAATTTACGATTAAGTATTTATTTTTATAATTTTTTTTTATTATATTTAACTCCTTTGTGTCTTTCAAAAAAGGTTTTTCAATTGCGGTTTTTGTAAAATGATTAAATTGTTTAAGATTTTTAAAATGATTTTTTAAAGGAGTGCATATATGAACCGATTGAATATTTTTTAATATCTTATTTATTTCATTTTTTTTGATATCTGATCCTGATGAATAAAAAAAGTATTTCCTTCTTGTTTTTACGATTATTTCATCAAATATTTTTTTTTTCTTGAGGTAGTCTAAGTTTTTTTTTGACCAATACCCGTGACCTATTATAAGGTGATAATTCATAAATGAAAAAGCTGTCAATAATTGTACCTGTTTATAATGAAATTAACACACTTGAGGTAATTATAAAGAAACTTATTGATTTGAAACTTTATCAAAACGTTAAAAAAGAACTTATCATAATAGATGATTTTTCAACAGACGGGTCATCTGATATTATAAAAAAGTATGAGACTGATTATGAATGTATTAAAGCTTTCTATAAAAAAAGTAACAAAGGCAAAGGAGATTCTCAAAAAATTGCAAAAGAATATGTAACTGGAGATTATGTTATTATTCAAGATGCAGATCTTGAGTATGATCCTCAAGATATAAATAAACTTTTAAGGATTGCTTTAGATGAAAAAAAAGATTTTGTGATTGGTCATAGAATAATGAAAACTACAATAAAACATCCTTACTTCTATTTTAGAGAGCTTGCAGTAAATACTTTAACATTGCTATTAAATATTCTCTATGGAACTTCAATTAAGGACTGTGCATGTTGTTACAGATTATTTGAATCAAACTTATGGAAAAATATAAATGGTAATGCTGACAAATTTGAATATGATTTTAGTATAATTTGTCAGGCAGTAAAAAAAACAAAAAATATCGGGCAATGTTCTGTGTTTTATAAGTCCAGAACATATGAAGATGGAAAAAAATGTACTTGGGATGTTGGTCTACATGCTTTTAAGAGAATAATATTAGATAGATTCTAATTTATATTATCTTTAGTTTTGGAAATGGCACAACTATTTTAAAGTTCTTTTTTTTTAGACTATTTTTCAATTTTTTAATTATTGGATCAGCAAAATTCCATGCGAGTATAATAATATAATCAAATTTTAAATTTTCTAAGTTTTTAAAACTTAAAATCTTGATCTTTTTACCTGGAGTATACTTGTTTTGTTTTAGTTTATTATCATCAATTATGTATTTTATGTCTTTTTTACTCAAATCAAAAACATGACAAAATGTTGTTACTTTGGCTGGTGCACCATAACCTATAAATATTTTTTTATATTTTATATTTTTCTTTATTAAAATTCTTATTTTTTCTTTTTGTTTTTTTATTTTTTTTGCGTAATCAATATATTTTTGTACAGAAAATAAATTATCGTTATTTTCAATTGATATTTGTTTTCTGATTTTTTTGATATTTTTTTTTCGTCCTTTATGTCTAACATAGACTCGAATAGATCCTCCTTGTGCTTCAACTAAATCAAAGTCAACCACACTCAGATTTATTTTATGAAAAAAATTGATTAGAGGTTTTAATGCATGATAGGACATATGTTCATGATAAATAGTATCAAATGTTAGTTTTCTAAGAACATCTCTAAGATACGAAACCTCAAATATAAATAATCCATCATCTGCTAGAATATTTTTAACACCTAATGCGAAATCTTTTAAATTTGGAACATGAGCAAAAACATTATTAGCTGTAATTACCTTAAACCTTCCATATTTTTTTTTAAATTTATGACTATTTTTATAATTAAAAAAAATAGTATTGATATCAATTTTTTTTTTCTTATTTAAATTTCTCAAATTTTTTGCAGGCTCGATTCCCACTACTTTTCTAAATTTATCTCTCACAAAAAAATTTAAAAAAGTTCCATCGTTACATGCGATATCCAAAATTTTATCTTTTGTTTTATCTAATTTTATATATCTTTTAATCTTTTTAAAATAATTTTTGAAATGTTTTACTAATACTGGTGAAGTGCCACTGACATACATATAATCCTCGAAAAGGATATTTGGTTTTACTAGGTGTTGTAATTGAAGATGTTTGCAATCTAAACATAATACACAAATTAAAGGGTAATTTTTTTGTTTAATATGTTGAGATGATAAGTATGCATTGGCAAGAGGGGTTTTCTTAAAATTAAGGACTACTCTTAATTTCTTTCCCTCACACAAAACACATTTTTTTCTAATTGATAAATTCTTTTTCAAATCAGAACCTATTAGAGTGATCCATGAATTTAATTCTTACTGTATCTTCTTCGTATGTTTTTTGATCTCTTGGATTTTTACTTAAAACTATTATTTCTGTTTCTTCTGTATAAAGCATTGCATGATCAATCATTGGACCAGTAAACAATAAATCACCCTTTTTAACTATTTTTTTTTCAATTTTTTTGTTTGAGTTAGTTTCTCTGAAATAATATTCAAATATACCCTTAATAACATATATAAAATGCCAATCCTTTTTATGATAATGATTGGCCCTCCATTGATTTGACTTAGTATATATTAATGAAGCGCTTTTCATATTAAGATCACTTAGTGGTTGTATAAAACCTCTGTTATCTACAAATTTATCTTTTAAAGCTACCAAATCTTTATTTAGGTATTCATTTTTATATTCTTCACTCATTTAAATTTCCTCCATTTATTTTATCACTATTACATTTATTTTTTTTAATTTCTAAAAGTTTGTAATCTTTAACAACTGGATTTAAAAAAAAATTTCTCACTGCTTTACTTCTTTGTGTTTTTTTGATCTCACTTGTTTCTAAGCATATAGGGATAATAGTATCTTCACCAATTATTAAATATTTTATATCATTATTTAAGACAAATTTTTTAAAATTTTCATCATCATTATTATTAAAATTGTTTAAAATACTTAAATATCTCATAGAGTAAACAGTTTTATCAAAAAAGATAGATTGTCTATCTAATGTAAAATCTAAAACATTTCCCTTCAAAGAATCTTTTTTATATTGATTAGAATTAAAATAAGAATATGAAAATCTAGTCATATATTCTATCTTGTTATTAGTTACTTCATATTTTAGATATGCCAAATAAATATAAGTTAAAGAAATCAATAAAATTATAGAAACTTGTGAGAAAATAAATAGTTTTACCAATATTTTTTTGGGTTTGCAAAAATAAGCTAAGATCAAAAAAGCTTCAAAGTAATATCTAGGTAGTATTTGACCAGTTGCTAAAACTAAAGTTATTAAAATTATAGGTATATATTTTGTTTGTTTATGAATTTTATAATCAAACAACATAAATAAAAAAATTAATCCTAAGGAACTTGATAATGATGATATATCAAAAGATATAAATGGTCTTAGATATAAAAAAATGTCAGTGGGATTAGAAATCCAACCTTCTGAACTCCTTATAGAATAAACAAAAGCGTTGTAAGACTCTAATCCTTTGCCAAATAAATTATCAAAAAAAGGTGCGAATGAATTTTCAAAATAATAACCTTTTAAGAATAAAATTGGCAAATAAACAAGAATGAATGATATTATGGAAGATTTTATTATAGTTTGCCAGTGCTTTTGGTTAAAATAAAAAAAATAAAGGAAAATTGGGATAGAAAATAAGATGTAGGAAATTTTTCCAGAAGAGTAGAATGTAAGTAGTAATATAAATATAAAAAATTCAGACTTAGTTTTAACTAAAGATTTGTTAAATAATATAAAACTTAAAAGAAATAAAATTCCAAAAAATAGTTGTAATTTTTGAGTTGATATAAAATAGATTATTAAAGGAGATGAAACTACTATAAAAAAGAAATTTTTATGATTTTTAAGATTTATAAGTATGAAAAAAAATAAAGTAATTAAATTAAGTTGAGCTCCAAAATTATCTGATTTAAGAATTGGTGAAATTAAAAGTAATATTTCAGCATTCGAAAGAAGTGTAAACTCTAAATTTTTTTTAAGGTCAATATTATCTAACCCTCCATTAAAGATTGTTGATGGCAAATATTGATATATAGCAATACTATCAGCATCAGATAAAGGTAAAATAGAAATAAGTAAAAATATAATTAAGATTACAAAAATTAGTTTTTCATCAAATTTTTTAGCAAAGAAAAAAGAGGAATCAAATCTAAAATTTCTTAATAAAGAAATAATTTGAATAATGAAAAAAAAATAAAATATCTCAGAAAGATATTCAAAATTAAATATAATTGTTAAATTTAGAACTAAAGTATAAAAAATAAAAATTAAAAAAAAAATAACAATCGGTTGTAATTTTCCGAAAAAAAATTTTTTCTTTATAATTTGAAAATTTGAGATTTTATAAGAAAATAGAATATTTAATATTAAAAATAATAGACTAAAAAAGAAATTTGGTAAAAAACCGTATGTGAAAATATTTTCATACATATTACTTAAATAATCTTTTATAAAATTTCATTCTTACAGTGTTTTCGTTAAAATCAATTTTGTTCTTAATCAAATTTTTTTTTAAGTTTTTGATTTCAAAATCAAATTTTGAAAATTTAAAATTATAGCCAAAATATTTTCTAAAATTTTTTGATCCAACATTATAATTTCTCTTATCAGCAAAGCTTTTGTTAAATTGAATATTAGATTTATTTATTTTGAGTATATTGCAAATTTTTAATGCTATATTTCTTATTGTTGAATTAAATGAAACAACATTACAAATAAATGAAGGCAATTTTTCTTTTGAAATTAAATTTTCGTAAATTTTACAAATATCATTTACAGAAATGAATGGTCTGAATTGTTTACCATCTCCATCAATTATTATTTTTTTTTTTTTTATTATATTTAAAACAAAAACATTAATAACTAAATCGAGCCGCATAGAATTTGAAAAACCATAAAGCGTTGAATTTCTTAATGAGTTTACTTTAAAATTTTTATCTTTTAATTTATATATTGATTTTTCAGCTTTTAAGTTAGCTTTAGCATAAGTACTGATAGGTTTTTTTAATCCATTTTCAAAAACTTTTTTTTTACTAAACCCGTAGACTGAACAAGTCGAATTAAAGATATATCGTTTTACATTAGCTTTCTTTGCAATTTTTGCAAAATTTAATCTATCACTATAATTAAGTTTCCAAGTATGTTTAGGATTTAGTTCTGAAGATGGATCATTAGATATTCCATTTAGATCACAAACTATATCGACATTTTTTAAATCCTTTAATCTAACATTTGATATATTCTTTTTAATAAATCTTAAGTTATGTCGATTTAATATTTTTTTTTTATTTTTTAAAATCCAAGGAAAATAAAATTTATCAAAGATAATTACCTTATTTTTTTTCAATAAGTGTTGCGAAAGTTGAGTTCCTAAATAACCACCACCACCAGATATTAATATTGTTTTCATTTTAATAAGTGTTAATACAATTCATTAATAACATTAATCTTAATGTAAACAAAATTTTAATGATAAGTATAAGATTATTATGAAAACAAGTATTATCATTCCCTGTTACAATGAGGAAAAAACAATTGATAAAATTATAAATAAAATACTTGAGCTTCGAAATTTAGATTTAGAAATTATAATTATTGATGATTGCTCAACTGACTCTTCTAAAGATATAATTGAGACAAAGTTAAAAAACAAAGTTTACAAGGTAATTTATAATGAAATTAATAGTGGTAAGGGTTTTTCAATTCGAAAGGGTGTTGCTGCTGCGACAGGTCAAATTATTTTGATACAAGATGCTGATTTAGAATATGATCCTAATGATTATTATAAAATATTAGATTTATTTAAACTTGGTGTCGCTGATGTTGTATATGGCTCCAGATTTACAGGCTCTGAAAAAAAAAGAGTACTTTACTTTTGGCATACTCTAGGGAATAAATTTTTGACTTTGATATCTAATATTTTTACAAATTTAAATCTTACAGATATGGAGGTTGGGTATAAAGCTTTCAAAAGTGAAATTATCAAAGATTTAGTTTTGGTAGAGGACAGATTCGGTTTTGAGCCAGAAATAACTGCAAAGATTTCAAAAAAAAATTTGAGAATCTATGAAGTTGGAATTTCATATTTTGGAAGGAAATATAGTGAGGGTAAAAAAATTACCTGGCGAGATGGATTTAGTGCTATTAGATGTATAATTAAATATAATCTTATTAAATAAATGGTTAATCAAAATTCTGAAAAGATATATTCCCAGGGTCATTTTTCTCTATTTGAAAAAATTGCGCAAAAAAAAAGAAAAGAAATGCTTTTAAAGATAAAAGAATTTTTAAATAATAAAGATGTAGATGATGTATTAGATGTGGGTTCAACTGAAGATGAAAAAAATATATCAAGTAACTTTATTGTTAAGAATTTAGGAAATTATAAAAAATATAAATCTATATCGGATCAATCTATAAATTCTGATTTTTTTTCTGTAAAATTAAAGAAATCAATTACTGAAGACTTTACTTTTTCAGAAATTGAAGAATATAAATCTGATCTGGTTATTTCAAATGCTACTATAGAACATGTAGGGAGTTTAGAAAATCAGACTAAAATGTGTGAAAATATTTTAAAATTAACAAAAAAATATTTTATAATAATGACTCCTAACAGATATCATCCTTTTGAATTTCATACAAAATTACCATTATTACACTGGTTACCAAAAAATATTCATAGAAATATTTTATCTATCTTAGGAATACATTTTTTGTCAAAAGAGGAAAATCTGAACTTATTATCCAACAAAGATTTATTAGGTATTATGCAAAAATTAAATCACTCTGATTTTGAAGTTAAAAAAATAGACTTTTTATTTTTTAAATCAAATTTATTATTATTTGGAAAAACAATTTGATTTTAATTTCATTTAATTTTTTTTTGTTTTTAACTTTAGTTTATTTACATGGTTATATTTTTCAAAAAAAAATATTCAAAATTGATTATAAAAAAAATTTTTACGAGACTAGTTTAATTGGAATAATAATAACTTTATTAATTTCGCAAATAATTAATTTTTTTCTTCCTTTGAATGATAATATTTTGTATTTGAATATATTATTATTATTAATATATATTTTCTTTAATAAAGAAAATTTGATTAGAAATACAAAATTTAACTTAAATATATTCCTAGTTTGTTTGGTAATAGTTTTTTTTAATATTTACGGAAGTGGTTTTTCCGATGATATAGATCATTATCACTATGGGTTCATATCAAATGCTGATACTGGCAATTTTATTTGGGGATATAGTTTTTTAAATTTATTATATGGAACCTCACCAGTTTGGCTTACTGGTCAGTCATATTTAAATTTTGATTTTTCTAGACTTCAGGATATTCATGTAACAAACGGCTTAATATTTTTCTTAATATTGGGCTTATTTATTTCAGAGATAAGATCCAAAAAAAATTTATTTTTTTATAAACCTTATTTATTCTTAGTTTTAATCTTTTTGTTACTTAAATATACACGCTTAAAAGAATTTGGAATTGATAAGCCTGCAACTATTTTATTTTGTTTTATGATTTACTATTATTTAAAATATTTTTTAAATTTTGATAAAGTTAATTTATTATCTAATTTTATAATTTTATCTCTAATTTCAATTTCTATTATACTTATTAAGATAACTTATTTACCAGTTTTATTTTTACCATTTATAATTTTAGCAAAATATAGATCCCAATTAATAAAAAAAGATACTAGATATTTTTTTTTATTAATCCCTTTTTTAATTTTGATTTTTAAAAACATATTAGGCACTGGATGTATTATCTATCCAATAGAAAGCTTGTGCATTTCCCACATTTCTTGGGTAAATAATAGTGGAGCAGGAGAATTATCAATATTAACAGAAACATTTAATAAATCATGGTCAAATTATAAAGGGGATCTTTTAGAAATAAATTATATAAAAAATTTTAATTGGCTGCCAACTTGGTTTGATAGAAGTAAAATAGAAATTCTAGAATTTACTTTAACAATCTTGTTAGTAATTTTTATTACATTAATATCTTTTAAAACCAATTTTAAAAATTACATAATTAATAACAAAAAATTAAAATTGTTTTTCTATTTTTTAATGTTTTTAATAATAACGTCTATATGTTTTTTTTTCATAAAAAATCCAGTTTTAAGAATGAATCATCCTACTTTGATTTCTATTATGACTTTGTCCTTAATTTTATTTTGCGAGTCAAATTTAAAAAAGATTAATAACAATACTATTTACGTATTTTTTGTTCTTGCTGTATCATTTAATTTGATAAAAAATATTGATAGGATTGTTGATAAGAATTTTGTTAATAACCCATACTTTGAAATTAATTCAAAAATTTCTAAACCTGTTAAGAAAGATATAGATAATTTTACTTATTATATAGGTTGGTATGGAGAAACTCCCATAGGCAATAGAGATTTAAATAATAAAAAGCATAAAAAAATACTTATATTTAATATAATTAATTAAAGAATTAATTAGATAACCACATTGTCTGGAAGGGTTGCAAGATTAATTTATTATCTTTTTTGAGATTATTTAAATTTATCAAATCTTTCCAATCGTTAAATTTTTTACCTAATTTTGGATATTGTACTCTGGAGGTCAAATTAGAGATAGAAATTATTGTTTGTTTTCCGTCAATACTTACTCTTTTAAAACAAAATATTTTTGAGCCTAGGTCAATATTCTCTCTTTTTGCATTTGGATGAAATGCTTTTTGTCTTCTTTTTATTTCTAACAATTTTGTAATTTCTTTAAAAAAAATACTCTGTTTAGATTTTTTATTTTTCAATTTAGATAAAAGATTATTCTTGTTCCATTTGTATCTATTAACATCCCTTTTATTTCCAGTTATAATATATTTTGCTTCATCATTAGATGTACCAAATAAAGAATTAAAATATAGGGCAGGTACTCCATCAAAAGAAATCATAATTGAGTGAGCAGTTATATATCTTTCCAAAAAAAAAATTCCTTTTTGGTCGAAATCGGATTTTTTTAACGCATTAAAAATAGTAATATTGGCTTCATAGACTTTCTTAAACTTATTTTGAATTTTTCTGTAAGAAAATTTTGATCCGTTCTTTTTTAATCTTTTAAAAAAATTATTAAGATCATTCTCATTAAGTATACCCTCAACTGGCCTCATGCCTATCCCGTCGTGAGAAGCAATAAAATTTAGATAGCTATTTCCAGGCCTATTATTAGGAAGTCTTTTACTCCATTTATTCAGGAAATCACTTTTTTCAAATAATAAAGCATGTATCAATAGTGGTGGTAAAGTAAAATTATAAATCCAGTTAGCCTCATCACCATTTTTGCCAAAATAACTAATATTTTCTTTTTCTGGTAAATTAGTCTCTGTAACTATTATTGATTGCACTTTTAGTAGACAAGATATGTATCTAAATAGTTTTATAATTTCATGAGTTTGTTTTAAATTAATACATTTAGACCCACTTTCTTTCCATAGATATGCAATAGCATCTAACCTAAAAATTTTTACACCATGATTTAAAAGATTTATCATTATTTTGATAAATCTTAATAAAACTGCTGGATTTTTAAAGTTAAGATCAATCTGATCATTACTAAAAGTTCTCCAAATAAAAGTTTTTTTCTTAAAAATATCAATTTTTTTAAGTAACTTATGATCTCTTGGTCTTACGACCTTAGAAGCATCAAATTTATTATCTATTTTAATAAAATAATCTTTACCAGGTCTTTGCTCTTTTAAAAAATTTCTAAACCATAATCCTCTAGCAGAAGAATGATTAATAACAATATCAGCCATAATATTATTCTGTTTTGAAAATTTTGATATGTCGTTCCAATTACCAAATTTTTTATCAATTTTATAATGATCTTTCACAGCAAATCCACTATCGCTGCTAGAAGGATAAAAAGGTAGAAAATGAGTACAGTTGAAATATTTATTTAATTTTTTATCAAAAAAAGACTTAAAATTTCTTAAAGAATACTTTTGATTATTTGAAAGTAAACTATCACCATAACAAATAACCATTGAAGTTTTTTCTGAAATTAATAATTTTTGATTAATTTTTTTTTTATTAAATTTTTGTATTAAGTCAGTTATTTCTTTTTGATAAATTTTAATATCTTTTTTATAACCTGAATTTTTGTAAATATTTTTTAGTCTTAATTCAATTTTTTTCTTTTCTGACTGAGATACCATCAACTGTATGTTTTGTTTTCTTCATTTACTTTTTCTCTCAATCTTTTAAGAAAATCTGGAATTGCACTTTTTACTCTGCTCCATGTTGGTATAAAAGGAGTATCCATAGGATTTAAAATAAATGCTTCTCCAGCTTTCATTATGTTCATAGCAAATAATTCAACTGCTTTTTCCTCAGTATGAGAGTCAAATTTTAGACCATTCATATCTGCATCACTCCTATAAATATCAATTAAATCTAAAGCTGACCTATAATATGTAGCTTTCAAAGACCTAAATTTTTCTCTGCTAAAAGAATTACCTTGAGTAGCTAATTTTTTGATAAAAGTTTTTATGATATCAATTGACATTCTAGATAAACCTTTAGTTTCATCATCCAATGATAGGTTTTGATGTTTATGATCGTAACTGTCAGCCAAATCAACTTGGCAAATATTTTGTGGTGAAAAACTTCTTTGCATTTCTGATAAAATTCCGACTTCTATACCCCAATCAGATGATATTCTTAACTCTGGTAAAACGTTTCTTCTAAATGAAAATTCACCTGCTAAAGGGTATTTAAAGGATTTCATAAACTCGATATAGTCACTTTTTCCAATAGTTTTTTCTAAAGCAGTTAATAAAGGAAAAACTAAAAGTCTTGCAACTCTTCCATTCATCTTCTCATTAGCAATCCTTGGATAATATCCTTTACAAAATTCAAAGTTAAAAAGTGGATTTACAACTGGATAAAATAATTTAGCTAGCATTCGTCTATCATAAGTCTTAATATCACAGTCATGAAGAGCAACTGACCGAGCACTGTCTCTTGCTATAGACATCCCAATACAATACCAAACATTTCTACCTTTCCCTAATTCACTTGGCGCAAGATCTTTTTTTTTTAATTCTTGATGAAGTTTTTTTAAATTAGGTCCATCATTCCAAAGAATTGTAAATGGAGTTTTTAATTTTTTAAAAAATTTCCACGCTTTTTTTGCTTGTTTTTCATTAGCTTTATCAAGCCCAATGATCACGTGATCTAAATATTTAGTTTTACTTATTTCTTCAACAATCTTCGGTAAAGCTGAACCTTCTAATTCTGAATAAAGTGAAGGTAAAATTAATTCCATTTTTCTCTCTGCTGAATGTTTAAGTAATTCTTTTTCAATTGTTGAAGTAGACTTTGTACCAAAGTCATGCAAAGTTGAAATTATTCCATTTTGAGAAAAATCACCCATATTAAATTTTAGCTATTAAAATCTAATTTAACCAGCGCTTTTTTTATCACATCTACCCATCCTAAAGGTGATGGTTGATTTGAAATGATTAGATTATCAATGAATATTTCATCTAATTTAAATCTATCATTAAAAACTAAACATGGAACATCACTATTCTTTAACATCTCAAGATCATTATAATTATCTCCAACAGCTATAACTTTAATATTTTTCTCAATTTTTTTAAATATCTTAATAACTCTTTTCATAGATTTTACTTTATTTACTTTATCGCAAAGATTAATAACTCTTCCTCCTTCTTGTAGGGAAAGACCATTCTTTGTAATACTTTTATTCAATCTATCTCTTTCATTTTTGTTTCCATCAAATAAAAAAGGGATTGAATATTTTCTATTTAATGCATTTTTTAATTTATCATTTGAAAGACCTAATATTTCTAATTGTTTTTTTTTTTCCATTTTTGTTATAAATTTACATTTATCTCTTAAATTTTGAGATATCTTAGACTCAAAAATTTCTTGTATTTCACTTTTTTCCCTACTAAGAACAATTTTGTCTGGAAAATTTACATTTAATAAATCTAAACCGTTAATCACTGAGCCATTTTCTGAAATATAAGTTAAATTTTCATCTAACTCTTGATTAAAATCAATTATTTCATTTTCAGTTTTACTAGTATTAGGAATTATAAAAATTCCTTTTGATATAAGATCTTTTAAAAAATTTTTAATTTCATCAAATTTAAAAGTATCTCTATTTAAAAGCGATCCATCAAGATCAGTGAAAATTAAAATAACAAATTTTTTTTTCATTTAAATCTAAATATATCTATTTCTATAAATTATCTTATCCTGTTTTGATCTTTATCAAAAAAGAACACCTTTTCTTTTGGGAAGGATATATTAATTGATTGTTCTTTAGTATCATCTGAAGATTTTATATTAATTTCGTTATTTAGATATGAGGTGTAAATAATTTTTTCAAAGCCTAGATTTTCAATAAGATCAACTTTTACAGTTAATTTTATATCATAATTATTTTGTAAGCTTATATCTTCAGGTCTTATACCTAAGTAAATTTCATCATTAAATTCTATGTTTTCAAATTTGATTTCATTTTCAAATAGTTTTAACGTATTTTTATTAAGAATATTTTCTTTATCTATTCGAATGATATTCATTTTTGGAGATCCGATAAATTCTGCAACAAAAATATTATTTGGGTCTGAATAAATTTCACTTGGTGTTCCAAATTGTTCAATATTTCCCTTATTAAGAATTACTATCCTATCAGCTAAAGTCATTGCTTCGATTTGATCGTGAGTTACATAAATTATGTTTGAATTCATTTTTTTATGTAGCTTTGATATCTCTACTCTCATTTCTGATCTTAGCGCAGCATCAAGATTAGATAATGGTTCATCAAATAAAAAAAGCTTAGGCTTCCTTGTAATTGCTCTTCCTATTGCAACTCTTTGTTTCTGACCTCCAGAAAGTTGTTTTGGTTTTCTCTGCAGTAAATCTTGAATTTGTAGTGTATTAGCGGCCTCTATCACTTTTTCTTGAATTTCATCTTTCTGAATTTTCTCCATTTTTAATCCAAATGACATATTTTCGTAAACAGACATGTGCGGATATAAAGCATAAGACTGAAACACCATTGCTATTTCGCGCTTTGAAGGTATTAAGTTGTTTATTAATTTTTCATCTAAAAAAATTTCACCCTGATCAATTTTTTCTAATCCTGATATCATTCTTAACAAAGTTGATTTTCCACAACCTGAAGGACCAACTAAAACAATAAATTCTCCATCATTTATATCGATATTAAAATCTTTTATTACTTTGTTATTTCCATAGGATTTTTCGAGATTTTTAATAACTATTTTTGACATTTGTAAAGTTTAAAATGATTCTAAGTAATCATTAAATGTTGTTAAAAATTTATTACACTGCTAGATTTATGCAATGAAAAAATCGTGATTACGGTGAGAAATAAAAACTAACGAGGGGGAACAATATGATTAAGAAAATCATAATAAATATATCTGTGATAGTATTTTTAATTTCAAATACTAGTTTTGCAGATATTAAATTTTGGACTACAGAGGTCCAGCCAGCAAGAATGGCTAAACAAGAGGATATGGCCAAAGCTTTTGAAGCTAAGACAGGAATTAAAGTTGAAGTCATACCGATTGAGGAGAAAGATCTTGGAACTAGAGCAACCGCAGCAGCTGCTGCAGGAGATCTTCCTGACGTGATTTATCACACTCTACAATATGTTTTACCATGGGCTGAAGCAGGTATTTTAGATGTTGATGCTAATAACGCTGTAGTCAAATCACTAGGAAAAAAAACTTTTGCACCTGGTGCACTTAATATGGCAAAGAAAGGTGGAAAAATTGCAGCGGTACCAGTTGATGGCTGGACACAAATGGTCGTTTATAGAAAAGACTTATTTGCAAAAGCTGGTCTAGAACCGCCAACTTCATATGCTAATATAGTTAAAGCCGTTAATGCATTATCAAGCAATGATATGTTTGGTTTTGTTGCTGCTACAAAAACAGATGAAAACTTTATGAGCCAAGTACTTGAACATGTACTTTTGGCTAATGGAGTAAATTTTGTTAAAAAAGGTGGAACAAAAAAACAAGGTAAAGCCTTAAAAAATTCTTTAGAATTTTACAAAGTTATAGCTAAAGCAAGCCCTCCAGGAGAATTATTCTGGAAACAATCTAGAGCTTTATATTTTGCTGGAAAAACACCAATGATTATTTGGTCTCCATTTATTATGGATGAGTTAGCAGGCCTAAGAGATTCTGCTCCTCCAACAATAAATAGCGATCCAACATCACCAGAGTTAGCCTCAAAAACTGGTTTCATTACTAATTTTAGTGGTCCTAACAATAAAAAAGGTGCTGCTTGGGCTGACGTAAGATATTTTGGAATAACCGCAGATGCAGATACTGATGAAGCTAAAAAATTCATAGAGTATTCGATGAGTGAAGGTTATACTGCAACATTAGGAATTGCTCCAGAGGGAAAATTTCCAGTAAGAAGAGGAAATAAAAGTGATCCTAGTGCTTACACTAAAGCATGGAGTAAACTTCCAGTTGGTGTTGATAGAAAGAAACCTTTGACAGCACTTTACTCTGCAGATGTTATCGATAACATTGTTGCGGGTCTAGATACTGCAAATAGATGGGGTGTTAAAGAGGGAGAACTTTCTCGAGCATCTAAAATCATCAATTCCCAATTCTTAAATAGAATCACAAGGGAATATATCGATGATCAAATTTCAGTTGATGAAGCAGTTAAGAAAATTAACACTGAATTAGCTAAATTTTAAATATCTAAATTAAATAAAAGCGGATAATATTTTATTATCCGCTTTTTTTATGAGTGACACACTTTCAAAAATTGAAAAAAGAACTGCTTATACTTTAGTTTTACCAGCAGTTTTATTAGTCTTTGCAATTGTATTATTTCCAATTTTTGCAAATATTTGGATAAGCTTTAAAGACATTCAACTAAAAGATATCAGAATTCCGGAACCAAGAGCAAAAAAAATTGTTAGATCAATTTCAGGAGATGAGTCACAATTAGAAATAATCTATAAATTAAGAAACAGCTCGTTAATTAATGGAATAAAAGATGTTGAATTCAAGGATAAATTTCCAAAAAATGTTCTTCCAACTAATCTTGATTCTAGATGTATTTTTAAATCAAAAAAAATTATTTGTGACTTTGGAGATTGGGACCCAAAATACAAAGAAAATTTTGAAATCAAGATTAGAAATATCAATGGTGAAAAAATAGAAAAAACAACAATAAAATCGCAAAAACCAATTTTAGATGGAAATGCAGAAAATCCTCTTTTAACAACAAATTTTACACTTAAAAATTTCAAAAAAGTTTTTTATGAAAATAATTTTATTGAGTTGCTTTTAACCACATTTTATTTCACTTTTTTTGGTACCGTAGGTGCAATAATATTTGGTATCTTAGCAGCACAATTAGTAAATCAAAATTTCCGCGGACGAACATATATGAGGGGTATTTTACTTTTTCCATACGTAGGACCAGTAGTTGCATTGGCTTATACGTGGACACTATTATTAGATCCGAATAGTGGAACGCTTAATGCACTATTAGTTAATTTTAATATTATAGAAACACCAATAAATTTATTAGGCCAAAAATATATAACTATGAGTATTTTAGGTTTTGAATTTAAATTAAGACTGGCTTTAACTACGGTAATATTTTTTGAGATTTGGCGTTATTTTCCACTCGCTTTTCTTTTTATTTTAGCAAGATTACAGGCAATTCCACAAACTTTATATGAAGCAGCTGATGTAGATGGAGCAAGTCCAATCCAAAAATTTATCCATATAACTCTGCCTCAAATTACAGCAATCATCTCAATTTTATTTATGATTAGGTTTATTTGGAACTTTAATAAATTTGAGGATATCTTTTTATTAACAGGTGGTGCATCAGGAACAAGAACACTCCCCATTAATGTTTATCAACAAGGCTTTGCGGTATCAGATATTGGGATGGGCTCAGCTGTTTCAATAGTGATTGTAATGTTACTTCTAAGTTTCATGGTTATTTATTTTAGGTTAATAGGAAAGAGGGTCAATGAAGTTTAAATCTCTCTCAATATTTTTAATTATATCGTCTTTTTTTCTGACATGTATATTGTCAATTTGGAAGATTATGTCTACATTACAGGGCTTAAGTTTTACTAATCTAAACATCGCACCAGTTTTTTTAATTGGTATTCTGCTATCTTTAGCATTTGTTTTAATTGGTAATAAAATTAATCACTTAATAAAGATTTTCTCATTATCATTTTTATTTTCAATTTTATATTTTTACTTGAATGAACCATCACCATATTGGTATATTTTTGGAGTCTTCTTAATCACATTATTTTTTACACATAAACTCAAAAAATATAGTATGGAGTCTTTGAAAGAAGATTTTATATCTGAAAAGATTATTTTTGATTTTATCACCTTATTTGGCATTGTTTTTTTTGCATTTGTAATTTTATTCCCATTTTACATCATGTTGGTTACAAGTTTTAAAACTCAAATAGCTTTATTAGTTAATCCATTAGACTTTAGTCTAGATTTTTCTAAAAGTTTGACTGAATTATTTAAATCTTATTTTGTAATCTTTGAAACTTATAATTTTGGAAGATATATCTTAATAAGCTCAGTTGTTTCTATCGGAACTGTTATTGTAACACTATTATTTGCAATCCCAGCAGCTTACGCTGTTGCTAGATTAAACTTCTTTGGAAAAAACTTTTTATCTACATCAATTTTAATTATTTATATGTTTCCAGCTATAGTATTAGTGATCCCTTTATATACTGTGTTTAGTCAACTTGGATTAAGAAATTCAATCTTTGGTCTATTAATAGTTTATACAGCCACAACCTTGCCAGTCGCTATTTATATGCTGCAAGGATATTTTAAAAGTATTCCAAAAGAAATTGAAGATGCAGGAATCATGGATGGTCAGAATTGGTTTGGTATAATTTTAAAGATTATAATTCCTTTAAGTTTACCAGCTATCACATCTGTTGCACTCTATGTTTTTATGATAGCATGGAATGAATTCCTTTTTTCATTGATGTTTTTAGACAGTCCTAAGTCCTTTACTTTATCAAGAGCCATTCAATATTTAAGTGGAGATGCTGAAACACCGCGCCAATATTTAATGGCGGGTTCTGTAATCGTTACTTTACCTGTGCTTTTTATTTTCATATATTTTGAAAAATATTTAGTCAGTGGTCTAACTGCTGGCAGTGTAAAAGAGTAATATTGATGAAAGAAGATAATTAAATAGAAAACTAAATTATGATTGAACAAGTTAGTATTTATTTACCAGCGATGATTTTAGGGATCATGATATTTTTCTCATTTGTAATTGCTCCTGTAGTATTTACTACTTTAGATGAAGATAATGCTAGAAAGTTCATAAGAAGAATATTCCCTTTTTACTATAATGTTAACTTAGTAATTAGTCTTATTGTTCTAATAATATTTCTATTTTTGAGTAAATTAGGTATTGATTTTTATCTAATTCTAATAGTTACAATTTTATTTGCTATATCAAACTATTTATTAATGCCATTAATTAATAAATATAGAGATGAAAAACAGGATAAAAAATTTAAATATTCACACTTTATCTCAGTAGCTATTAATTTCGTCCAAATGATTTGTTTAGTATTTCTTTTAATTTAAAAGTTTTTTTTCTTTTTTACTTTTTATTTCATTTTTTTGATCGCAATATTTCTTACAAGCATATGCTACTAATACACCACCAATTAGTATAAATTTTAATATCTTAAATTTAATAAGTGTTTTAATCATGATTAAATATCGAGCTTTTCTAGTAAGAAGTTGATTACTAAATTGTAGAGAAATACAAAACAAAAAATATAGAATAGAAAAATTATTCCTTTAGAATTAAAGATGTATCCAGTTGATGTTAAAAGCACAATAAATAGACTAATTGATAAAGCAAGCTTTGATTGTGATTTTTTTTTTAAGTGAGATTTAACAATATTTTTTTTCATTATATATAATGATAATTATTAATGAAATTTAATCATTATTAATTTTGTCCTACTTAGACATTCCAACTGTTAGTTAATGTTTATAAAATATTCAAATAAATAACAATTTTACTTATTCCTCTTGTTCAATTATAAATATTGGCATAAACACTCATGAAATTCATAAATGCCCTCGTGGTGAAATTGGTAGACACAAAGGACTTAAAAGCCGTGGGATTCACATTGGAGTCGGTCTGTGGTAGTCTCTGGTAGTCTAAAACATCCTATAAAATCACATAACTTTAAATTAGCTTTCAATTAAGATTAAAAAATAAGGCTTAATTAATTTGCTCAAACTAGAGCAAGACTAGAGCATAGAGAGATAATATAATAAGTTTCAATTATGAAAAAACTTTTAGTGATCATTGTTCTGGGTTTGTTGTGGTGCAATATTAGTTTTGCAGACCAACAAAGAAAGATAGATGAATTTACCCAATGGCTATATGACAATGGTTATCATCAGTATTTAAATTTAGATACAGACGGAACTTTATATAAAGCCATAGCAAAAAACAAAAAAGAACCTCTTGTAAGTATCTACAGGACACATGATTCTGAATCTTCAGCAAAAGTCAATGCAATGGAAGCGTGTGAACTTAACTTTAAAGCACATGGAAAAGAAATGCAAAAAGCTTGTTACATTCATAGCGTTGTTGAAGTAAATCCATGTAAAACTGAACCAAAATATAGCCAGGCTTGGTATTATAACAGATGTGATAAATTTAGAACTAACTTAAAACTTACATTAAATAAAAAAAAAAATAACCTTGCTTATGAATCAAACCCGAACAGAGACACACTAATTTATTATTTATGGAACTATGCATTTAGAAATACGGATAATTATGAGATTAAACCTTCTAAAAAACCGTATGAATTTAAATTCGATTTAATTGATGATGAATTTGTCAAAAAACAAATGAAAACAAAAGGTATAATGAGTTATTTATACTTTCAAGAAGGCCAGATTTTAATTGACGAAATTTCTCCTAAAGAACAGTTGGGTGAATTTATAAATAATGAAACAAAATTTTACTCAATGTCAATGGGGAAGTCTGTAACTTCTTATATTTTAGGTCATGCTATATGTGGTGGATACATTGACGGAGTTGACGCTAGAATTAATGATTGGCCTGTAATTGAAAACACTCTTTATCACAATCAAAAGTTAATTGATTTTTTGAATATGAGTACAGGTGACCAAAAATATATAGATGAATATATAAAAAATGATGGAACTTTTTTGGCGGATCCATCATACTATTATGAAGATAACAGTATTTATAGATCTACGAACCGTTTTTTTAAAGGCTCGGTAAAATCAAAAAGTAAATATTATTATAATGGATTTATCACACAGATTATTACCAATTACACAAAGTATAAAACAGGTGATGATTACAAAAAACTTTTGAATGAGATTTTTGTGGATAAGGTAAAAATTAAATACAGCATTTTACCTACATTTTCTAATTCTCTCCAACCAAAAGAGGATGGAATCTTGCATCCAAATTTACGTGTAAGCAGATATGATTGGCTAAGGATTGCAAAAGCTATAATGGAAGACTACCAGAACGATACCTGTGTTGGAAAATATTTAAAAGAAATACATAAAAGAAGAATACCTAAAAAATATAATGAACCAGAATATGTTCGTACGAAATCATATGGAGGTCAATTTCCTATGGATTATCCAGGATTAGAAGACAAAGTTATATTTGGAATGGGAGGTTATGGAGGAAACGCAATTTTGATAGATGTTGAAAACTCTAGGATAGTAGTCCTTAATTCACTTCATTATAATAATAGTAAATTTAAATATAATCACAAAAAACTTTTAATAGAACCTTTTAAAAAAAAATAGGATAATATAGGACAACTAGAGCATGACTAGAGCATGGAGAGATAAATTAAAAAAATTTTACTTATAACACTTGTTGAAATATAAATATTAGCATAAATACTCATGAAAATAACTCATGCCCTCGTGGTGAAATTGGTAGACACAAAGGACTTAAAATCCTTGCCGCTTGCGGAGTGCCAGTTCGAGTCTGGCCGAGGGCACCAAAATTAATGAAAAAAATTCAAATTATTTCAGATAAAAATAAAAAATCTCAAGAGATTAAAAAAAAAGTTATAAAAGAACTAAATAAAACTAAATTTCTAAATCTTCAAAGAACAATTGTGATAGGTGGAGACGGCTTTATGCTAAAAACTTTGAAAAATAATAAAAAATCAAATAACAGCTTTTACGGCATAAATTCAGGAAATTACGGTTTTTTAATGAACAAATTTTCATCAAAAAATTTTTTAAGAAATTTATCTAAATCTAAGCTGATATCTATTTCTCCTTTAGAAATGACTGTTAAAAGTAATAAAGGTAAAAATAGAAAATATTTAGCTATTAATGAAGTTTCAATTTTAAGACAGAGCAGACAGGCAGCGTCACTATCTATAAAATGTGGAAGTAAAATCATTATAAAAGAACTTGTTTCAGATGGAGTTCTCGTATCAACCCCAGCTGGGAGTACGGCTTATAATTTATCTGTTCACGGTCCTATATTAAGTTTAAATTCAAAAAAATTGTCTATAGCACCTATAAGTCCTTTTCGACCCAGAAGATGGAAAGGTAAAATCGTAAAAGACACAAATAGAATCTTAATAAAAAATTTGAACTCTATTAAAAGACCTATAAGTGCGGTCGCAGATAACTCTGAGGTAAGAAATGCAAAAATTATCAGTGTTAAAACAAATAAAAAGATTAAATTTAATCTTTTATATGATCAGAATAGAAGTTTACAAAAAAAGATTAATTTAGAGCAGATAAGAAAGGAAGTTAATTAAAATATTAAATTAGAGATAAAAGAACTTGTTCATTTGTTTCATTCAATATTTTAAAGTTATTTTTTAACATATAATTTATTGATAAATTAGTCTTTGAACCTTTATCATCAAGTAAAACTAAAGAATTATTTTGTAATTTGTTAATTGCAATCTTAATTTCACTTAGTTGATGATTTGATGCCTCTTTAAATTGTCCATCTAATGAGTCTAAATATAAAAAATCTATAGTTTTATTAATTTTATTCAAAAAATTTAAGCTATCATCAACAACAAATTCCACATATCTTTTATTTGAACCAACAAATTTTTTTGCATTCTTAATATTATGATTATCAATATCACATGTTATCAAAGATCCATTTACAAATTTTGCATAATCTGAAAAGATCATTGTACTCATTCCGTCTTTCCAATTTTTCTTTGAAAAAAAAAAGAATTTCCTTTTTCCTCTTGCACAACCAGTCTCGACAATAGTCTTTAAACCTCTAGTATTTGCTTCAGTGAGAGCAAACTTAAAAGACTCGAATCTAATATTTTTTTCATGATTATACTTTTCAAGGAAGTTCATTAAACAATTTGAGATTTAACAGATCCCAATTTGTCAATTTTACCTAAATAAACACCTTTACCTTTAATAGGCACAACACCAACAGTTGAGCCTGTGAAAACATAAAAATCATTATTTAAAGTTATTTTGTCTTTTTTAACTTTTTTAAGAACAAATTTTAGAGAATTTAGGGGGTTAATATAAACGGTGCTTGTATTACCAGTAACGCTTTGATCAATTTTTTTGTTAGAAATATTTGTTTTAAGGTTTCCTATATTAATTTTTTTAAATTTTTTCTTCTTTCCAATCAAAAATTTTACGTTTGCCCCAAAATCACTACATAAATCTCCAAAAGAACTGATACCTTTCTTTCTTTGCCTATACCCAACAACTTCGATACATGGAGCCATGTGAGATATAAATTTTGATATATTTTTTTTTGTTATTGGTCCCTTTGATGAAAAAAAGGTTTTTTTAATTAAGTAACACACCTCTAGTTCAATACCTAAAGTGGACTTGTTAACTTTTACTCTTTTACCATTCTTTAATACATTCTTTTTATAAACTGTTGCATAGAAAGGTTCTTTCTCTTTTAATTTTTTTATAAGTGGAATGCCAGTGCCAGCAGCTTTAAAACCTATTATTGGAAGTTTAATTTTACTTTCACATAATTTCCTTAATTTTTGGGCCTCATCTATTTTTTTACAAAATTTTGATGGTATTGGAGCAATTATTTTATTTTTTAAAAAAGCTTTAACTAGTTTATCAGAAGTTCTATCTATTAAAGATCTCATAAATCTAGTTTAATACTGACATCGGATCGAGTCTAGTCTGAAACCAATTAATTCTAAAATCTAAATGAGGTCCAGTAGACCTACCAGTTGAACCCACTGTACCAATTATATCTCCTTGATTTATTTTATCTCCAACAGAAACTAGTACATTTTCTAGGTGAGAATAGATAGTGGATATACCATGACCATGATCCATTATAATTGTACCTCCAGTATAATATAAATCATCCTCTGCCATTGTGACAGTACCGGATCCAGAAGATTTAATCATTGTTCCTTTTTTAGCAGCAATATCAATTCCATAATGGGGCCACTTAGGTTTTCCATTTAAAATTCTTTGACTTCCATAAACTCCGCTAATGATTCCTTCAACTGGCATTATAAATTGATTTTTAAAAAAAGGTAAATTTGAGTTGATTCCACGCGCCTCTCCAATCTTGTTATTTTCTTCTCTTATTCTTTTATAAACTGATTCAGGAGGTGTTACCTTACTTTCAGGTAACCCGTCTATTCTTTGAATATTATATTTCCTTTTCAAAATCTTTTTGACTATTATTTCTTTTTTTCCATTAAGTTTTTTTGTAATAGTAACATCAAATTTTCTATCTCTATCTAATCCAAAAACAAAAAACCCATCTTTTGAAACTTTTACTTTTTTTTTGTCTATAATTATTTTAGCTGATGGATCTGTAACACCAATTATGTAATGACCTTGTAAGAATTTTCCTTTAAATTCAATAGCATTTAAATTTAATGTTTGGAAAAAAAATATAAAAAAAAATAACTTAAATACTATCTTGCTGTCCATCCACCATCAACCAATAATGAAGTTCCAGTAATCATAGATGCAGCGTCTGAGGCGAGGTATACGACAGCCGTTGCCACATCAGAAAGCTCAGCAAATCTTCCTAAAGGAATATTACCCAAAACCTCTTTTATAAATTTTTTATCTTTAAAAAATTTTTTTGTCATTGGAGTTACAACAAAAGTTGGACATATTGTGTTAACTCTAATATTGTATTTCGCAAGGTCTATTGACATACCTTTAGATAAGCCCTCTAGACCAAATTTGGTCATGTTGTAAACACTTCTAATTGGACCTCCTACATGCCCCATTTGAGAGGACATATTAACTATTGCACCACCAATTTTTTTTCTATTTTTAGATTTAAGCATTTTCAGTGCACATAATTGTGCTAGGTTAAAAGTTGCAATAGTATTAATTTTTACCAAATACTCCATATTTTTAGTTTTTACTTTTGTAAAGTGTTCAGGAATATTGTTGCCAGCGTTGTTCACTAATATATCAATCTTGCTTTGTTTATTAATAATATCTTTTATTTGATTATAATTTGTAATGTCACAAACATAGGATTTACATTTTACTTTTAATTTTTTAATAACCCTAGAAACTTCATCCAGATCCTTCTTAGTTCTGCTTATTATAACAAGATTTGATCCTGCCTCAGCTAAGGCTATCGCACAAGCTCGACCAATTCCTTTACCTGCACCTGTAACAATGGCAGTCTTATTTTTAAGATTATATTTTTTTAAAAACATTATAAAATTAGTATTTTAATATCAGTGTAAATTAACTCAATAGCAACAATTAAAATTGCTATTAAACCAGCCCAAGCTATCCATTTATATTTCTTTATCCAACCAGATATTAAAGTAGCTGCAGTAGCCATTAAAATTATTGATAAAACTAGACCAAAAACTAATAAGGTATAATGATCACCTGCAGCTCCGGCGACACCTAAAACGTTATCTAAACTCATTGTAAAATCTGCAAGCAAAATTGTCCAAATTGCTTTTAAAAAACCTGAATTATCAACTTTAATATCCTTTTCATTATTTAGGTCAGAAACAACATCTTTGTATAATTTGTAGACAATATAGAGAAGCAGAATACCTCCAATTAATCTTAAGCCCGTAATTTGTAAAAGATAAGCAGTAAATAAAGTTAAAATTATTCTTAAAATGACAGCACCACCAATTCCCCAGAAAATAATTTTTTTTCTTTGCTCTAATGGAAACTTTGAGGCTACCATTCCAATTATTATTGCATTATCACCAGCCAATACTAGATCGATAAAAATAATTTGTGTTAATATTGCTATTTGTTCTGGGGAAAATATATCAACAAACATTAACTCCTAAGTATCATATCTGCACCTTTTTCGGCAATCATTATTGTCGGTGCATTAGTGTTACCTGAAGTTATATTTGGCATTATTGAGGCGTCAATAATTCTTAAATTTTGTAGTCCATGAACTTTTAATTCATCATTAACAACTGCATTTTCGTCATTACCCATTTTACAAGTACCCACTGGGTGAAAAATAGTTTGAGTAAATTTACTACCTTCTTGAACAAGTTCTTCATCAGATTGAAATTTTGGACCTGGTCTTAGTTCTTCTGGGTGATATTTCTTAAATGTTTCACTTTCAAAAACTATACTTCTGACCAATCTAAGTCCATCAGCTGCAACTTTTCTATCTTCATCAGTTGATAAATAATTCATTTTTATTTTCGGTTTTTCTCTACTATCAGCACTAACTATATTAATTTCACCACGACTAGTTGGTCTTATATTTGCAACAGTAGGGGTAAAGGCATGAAAATTATGTAATGCAGCGCCCCCCAACTTATCAGTGCTTATAGGTTGAACATGAAACTGTAAATTAGGAGTTTCTCTTGAACTGTCACTTTTAGCAAATAAACAAAGTTGGCTTGCTCCCATAGTCATTGGTCCCGATCTGTTAAAAATAAATTCTAAACCAATTAATAAATTTCCAAATAAACTATTAATTTTTTTATTTAACGATTTTATATTCTTAATTTTATACACAGGTCTAAACATTAAATGATCTTGTAAATTTTGACCTACACCTTTTAATTCTTTAACTATTTTAATACCAAGATTAGACAGTTTATCACCATTTCCTATACCAGAAGTTTGTAAAATTTGTGTAGATCCAATTGAACCGGCACTTAATAAAATTTCTTTATTTGCCTTTACTTCTATTAAATTATCATCTTTCCAAAAGGATACACTCTTAGCTTTTGTTCCATCAAAATTTATTTTTTTTACATGACAATTAGTTTCAATTTTTAAATTTTTTCTATTTTTTACAGGATTTAAATATCCAACTGCTGCACTACATCTTAAACCGTTTTTTTCTGTCACTTGAAAATAACCACAACCGAAATTATTTCCCTTATTAAAATCCTCTACTCTTGGAATGCCTTTCTCCTCAGAGGCGTCCATAAATTTTTCTAATAATTCTAATTTTATTCTTGTATCTGATACAGATAATGGTCCACCAACACCATGAAACTCATCTTTACCTCTCTCTTGATTTTCAGATTTAATGAAATATGGTAATACATCTTTCCAACCCCATCCTTTATTACCTAATTGTCTCCAAATATCATAATCTTGTTCCTGACCTCTTATGTATAAAAGTCCATTGATTGAAGAACTACCGCCTAATGTTTTACCCCTAGGGTAGGGTATTGATCTATTTGCCATAGTCATATCTGGTTCTGTATTATAACACCAGTCTACTTTTGGGTTGTGCATTGTTTTATAATATCCAACAGGAATATGTATCCATGGATTAGTATCTTTGCCTCCAGCCTCAATTAATAAAATTTTATTATTAGGATTTTCAGAAAGTCTATTGGCCAGAACACATCCAGCAGAACCAGCACCAATTATAATATAGTCAAAGTTTTCCATTTATAGTTGAATAGATAATTTAATATTATTATTTATACTTAAATTGCACAATTGTCACTTGTGTCCACTTTGTTTTTCTGATTGAATTGAGCCGTTATAATTAACTAACAAGAGGAATAATAATGAAAAAAATCATTTCAACATTATTTGCAACTGTTCTAGTGCTAGGTTTTATTTCTAACGCTAACGCTGCAAAAACACTTAAATGTCAGACAGTTCTTAACACAAAAGCTGATGAAGTTAAGATGTTAAAGGACTTCACTGATACAGTGACTGAATTAACAAGTGGATCGTTAAAGTTTGAAATACTTCCTGCTGGAGCTGTTGTTGGAGTTAAAGAAACTCTCGACGCAGTCGACAAAGGATTGATTGATTGTGGTTTCGCATGGACTCACTATTGGTCAGGAGATCATCCTGCGGCTATGTTATTTGGTTCGCCAGTAGCAGGTGGTGGAGTAGGTATTGATAACTTAGCTTTCTTATCTTGGTTCCAATATGGTGGTGGTAAAGAACTATACGACCAACTTTGGAAAGAAATGGGAAGAGACATCAAAGGATTTATGTTACAACCTGTTGGACCAGAGGCTTTAGGTTGGTTTCCAAAACCAATTAAAGATATGGCCGACTTTAGAAAATATAAGTTCAGAACTCCTCCTGGAATTCCAGGACAAACTTATAAAGACATTGGTATAGCATCTGTTGCTATGGGTGGTGGAGATATTCTTCCAGCTTTAGAGGCAGGTACAATTGATGCTGCTGAGTGGTGTTGTCCAAAACCAGATTTAACATTTGGTTTTCAAAAAGTATTAAAGCATTACTACCTACAAGGATTACACCAAGTAGTTGTAAATGCTGATTTTTACATTACTGGAAAAACTTATAAAGCTATGAGTGCTCATGAGAAAAAGTCACTTGAAGTTGCTGCTAATGCTTCATTAGCTAAATCTTTAAGTTACAGAATCTATGAAAATGGAAAAGCTTTACAAGAACTTACCACGAAGCATGGAGTAAAATTAGAAGATACTCCATCAGACTACTTTGTAGAGTATATGGCTGCTGCAAAAGCAACATTGAACAAAAACGCTGAGAAAAATAAATTTTTCAAAGAAGTATATGATTCAATGAAAAACTTTGCTGATGTTGCTGTTCCTTTCTGGAGTGGTGCTCAAATGTCTAATGCGAAGCTAGGAATGGCTCACGCAGCGACATTAAAGTAATCAGTAATAAATCTATTTAATTAGAGCGAACTTTTACAGTTCGCTCTAATTTTTTTTACTAAAATTTTATGACTGACGAACCATCTAAATTAGATATATCAGATGAAATGATAGCTGAAAGGCGTGGTGGTTCTGAAAAAATGCCTGATGACATGCCATCTTGGATGGCAAATACTATAGTAAAGATAGATAAATTTAGCAAAATTGTTGGAAGTATAGTTTGTTGGATACTCATGCCATTAATATTTGCAATGACTTATGAAGTTCTTGCAAGAAAATTATTTTTAGCTCCTACTATTTGGGCATACGACATAAGTAGATTTTTGTATGGCGCTTTATTTATGTTAGGAGCTGGATATGCATTATCAAAAGGGGTTCATATAAGAGCTGATTTTTTATACAGAAATTTTAAAACTAAAACTCAAGGCATAATTGATTTTTGGTTATATCTAATATTTTACTTTCCAGGTTTGTTAGTTTTTCTTTATATGACCATTGGGTACGTTGGTGAATCTATTCAGAGAGGTGAGAGGGGCATGGATACTACGTGGATGCCTTATATGTGGCCTATTAAAACTTGTTTATTAATTGGGATCATATTTTTACTTGTTCAAGGTATTTCAGAATTATTTAAAAGCTACTGGGCAGCAAAAAAAGGTGTGTGGCCTGGAGAAAAAAAATGATTGCTGAGTTTATAGATCCGGCAGTTTTAGGTTTTATCTTAGTTGGAGTAATGCTTTTTGCAATTTTTGTAGGTTTTCCAATTTCATTTACTCTTATTTTTTTAGGATTTGTCTTTGGATATTTAGGATTTGGAAAACTTGTATTTTATTTGATGACACTTCAATTTTCAATGGTAATGACCGAACAAACACTGGCTGCGGTACCACTCTTTGTTTTCATGGGAATTATGATGGAACAAGCAGGTTTAATGGAGAGATTATTTTCTGCTTTTCAATTAATGCTTTCAAGAGTTAGAGGTTCTCTTTATTACGCAGTTTTGTTTGTATCAGTAATTTTTGCTGCAGCGACAGGAATAGTAGGAGCTTCAGTGACAATTCTTGGAATTATGGCTGCAAAATCGATGAATAGGTCTGGTTATGACGTTAGGTTAGCAGCTGGAACAATCACAGCAGGCGGTACCTTAGGAATTTTAATACCTCCAAGTATTATGTTAGTAGTTATGGGTCCAATAATGGAAATACCTGTAATAGATTTATTTGCAGCAGCAATTATTCCAGGTATTTTACTTGCCTCACTTTATGCAGCATACACAACAATAAGATGTATGCTTAATCCAAAACTTGGACCTCCATTACCTGTAGAGATGAGAGCAACAAGTATGAAAGATGTTTGGATTGAATTTTTTTTAGGATTAGTTCCACCAGCAGCATTAGTCTTCGCTGCTTTAGGAAGTATCCTTTTTGGTTTTGCAACTCCAACTGAAGCGGCAGGGTGTGGAGCTATGGGCGCTTTATTACTATCATTAGCTTATAAAAAACTAACTCTTTCTAAATTGCAAGAAGCTTTAGTTAAAACTTTAGAAATTACAGCTTTGATAATGGTTTTAGTTGCTGCCTCAAACTTTTTCGGAGCTGTCTTTGCAAGATTAGGAACTCCAACATTATTAACAGAATTTTTACTTAGTTTGGAGATGAATAAATACTTAATTTTAGCAATGATTATGGTTATGATTTTTTTACTTGGGTGGCCTTTAGAATGGGTACCAATTGTAATGATTATAATCCCAATTATTTTACCTTTAGTCGAGGCTTTAGGATTTAATTTAACTTGGTTTGCAATACTAGTTGCCGTCAATCTTCAAACTGCCTGGTTATCACCCCCCGTCGCCTTATCAGCTTACTTCTTAAAAGGTGTAGTGCCTGAATGGGATTTAAAAGACATATATATTGGAATGATGCAATTTATGGTCTTACAGGTAATTGGTTTAGTATTGATTATAATTTTTCCTAAAATTGCACTTTGGTTACCATCTCTCTTATATGGACAGTAGATAATATAAGTTTTATATTGTTTAAGTGAGTCCTCAAAATCCAAAAAAAACATTAATAAATTGGGATCTGGTTACTGTAAATCCAAGCAATAAAACTTGGAATTGGAAAGATTTATTTTGTTTCTGGGGAGTAAATATTCAAAGTGTAATTGGATTTTCATTAATTACATCACTTTACGTTGTTTATAATCTTAATACTTTTGTAGTTTTGTTTGGGACTATTTTTGGGTCACTATTAGTCTATTTTTTATCTAATTTGATAGGTAAACCCTCCCAAAAATTTGGACTTCCTTTTGTAGTATTATTGAGATCTTCGTTAGGAATAAAAGGTGCGCAATACTTTGGTTTTTTGAGAGGTTTGGTCGGAATATTTATGTTTGGCATTCAAACATATTTTTTGTCAAAAGCTTTAGGTTACCTAATTAGGATAATATTATATTCTTTCGATAACGATTTTTTAAACAAAGAAATTTTTCTAACTTTTTTGATGGGTTTGAATATTATCGATTGGTTTTCAATATCTTTTGCAATGATAATTCAAATAATATTGTTTAGTGTTGGTATGAACTTTAATAGAAAGTTAATAAAAGTTTCTGCAATAAGTATTTACATTGGAATGGCTATTTTCTTTTTTGCGGTTTTGTTAAATGACGTAAAGTTGACTTCAAAAGTATTTATTAATGCGTTTAATATTGAAAATTTTTTTGATAAAAATAATTTTGTTCCCTTAATTACTGTGACCGGTACGATCTTTGCATATTTCTCTATTATTATTTTAAGTTTTGGAGATTTTTCTAGGTACGTTAAAAATGAGAATGAACTAAAAAAAGGAAACTTAAGTTTATTTCTAAATCTTATAATATTTTCTTTTTTCGCACTATTTATAGTTATTGGAACAGATGCGTTTTTAAATGCAAATTCTAATAATTTAGAGAAGATACTAACTAATCCGACCGACATCATTGGTAAGTTAGATAATTTACTTGTCACGAATCTAGTGTTGATTTTTATAATTATTGCATCAGGCTCAACAAATCTAATTGCTAACTTTATTCCATCGCAATACTCATTAATCAACTTAGCTCCATCATCATTAACTTTTAAAAGTTCAAGCTATATAATCGCTTTTTTTGGTTTTATAATTGGAATTTTTTGGATATCAATTATTAGTCAAATTGGAATTCTATCTTTAATTGATACGATAGCTGCTTTTTTTGGACCAATATTTGGTTTGATGATAACTGATTTTTATTTAATTAAAAAAACTAATTTAATTAATAAGGATATCTATTCGTTAGATAGTAGTGGTGATTATTATTTTTCAAATGGCTGGCATATTAAGGGTGTATATTCTTTATTTTTAGGATTCATTTTTTCAGCTTCCACTATTTGGAATCCTAATCTTTCTTTTCTTCAATCGTATGCTTGGATAATCGGTGGATTTGTAACATCAATTTCATATTATCTATTAGCTAAAAAATAAATATATGGAAAAAATATCTTTTGATTTTAAAAATAGAACTGCAATCGTTACAGGGGGCGCTCAAGGGTTTGGTTTAGATATAACCAAAAGACTATTAAAGTCAGGGGCTAAAGTAATTATTTGGGACAATGACGCAGACATGACAAAAAAAACAGTTAGTGATTTAAATAATTCATCATTAAGCTCAAATGTTATTGATATAACTAATTATAAACAAGTTGAAAGTTGTACTTTAGATATAATTAAGAATTCCAACATAGACATCTTGATTAACAATGCAGGTATTACGGGTCCAACAGCCTCATTATGGGAGTATGAAATTGAGACTTGGAGGAAAGTAGTGGATATTAATATAATGGGTACATTCAATTGTTGTAGAGCAATTGTACCAAACATGATTAAAAATAATTATGGAAGAATTGTAAATGTTGCCTCAGTTGCAGGTAAAGATGGAAATGCTAATGCTAGCGCATATAGCGTTGGTAAAGCTGGAGCAATAGGATTGACTAAATCTTTAGGTAAAGAGCTTGCTGATAAAAATATTGCAGTAAATGCAGTAACTCCTGCTGGAGCTAAAACAAGAATTTTAGATCAAATGACTAAAGAGCATGTTCAAAGAATGTTATCTAAAGTTCCAAGAGGTAGGTTTTTAGAGGTTGAAGAGTTTACCTCATTAGTTTGTTGGCTTTCATCTGAGGAAAACACATTTTCAACAGCAGCAGTCTTTGATATAAGCGGCGGACGATCTACCTACTAAATTAGAATTTTTGCTGAATTATTTTGATTTGAGCAGTCTTAGCTCTACTGATTTTAAGGTCTTTTGATATAATAGGCGCAAAAAGTATAATAGACCAATAAATTAATAAAATAAAAATTGAAAATGATTTCATATTTATTACTTAATATTAAAAGTTGATTTTTGAATGTTTAAATTTTGTCTAAATAATGTATTAAAGAATTTTTTAAAATTAAAATTATGAAATTTATATTAAAGTTTTTAATCATTTTTTTAATCGGGATCAATTTTGCTATTGCAGATGAAATTAAAGTATTTGATTTTACTATCGATGAGCTTGATAGACTTGATGTGAGAAAAGTAAGAGGGGCAGATAATATGACAATTTATACCACTGGAGCTAATAAAAATGGTAATTTTTTAAAAGCAGTAGCTGAAAATGCCGCGTCAGGGTTAGGTAAAGAGGTTAAAATAGACCTTAACAAAACTCCTTTCATTAATATTACCTGGAAGGTCGAGAAAGATTTAGCTGGCATTAAAGAAGATACTAAAAAAGGACATGATTTTTCAGCTAGGGTTTTCGCGGTAAAAAAAACAGGGGCAACACCACTTTCAAATAGAGCAATAAATTATGTTTTCTCAAGCAATAATGACGTGGGATTTAATTCGCCTAGTCCTTATACCAAGAAATCCATCGATAACGTGCTTGCAAGTACAAAAAATTCTTTAAACAAATGGGTTACTGTGAAGGCTAATGTAAAGGAAGATTTTAAGAGATTTCATAACTTAGATGTTAATGAACTAGATGGATTAGCTATAATGTCAGATACAGATAATTCTAAGATGACAGCAATAGCTTATTATCAAAATATTTATTTCTCGAAAAATTAGTCAAAATTTCAAGTATTTTTTTAGAGCTATATTAAATAAAGATAATATCACAGCGACAACAACGTCCTCTAATGGGGTTGCCTGAGGATAACCAAAATTCCAAGCAATTACCATTACTAACCAAATTACAAAAATATTCATACAACAGTTATACCTTAGTTTCTGTAAAATTATTGATTTTTTGATATAATTAATTATGCATGAAAATTTTTATCATAATATAAAAGTTTATTATGAAGATACTGATGCAGGTGGAGTAGTTTATTATGCTAATTATCTCAAATATTTAGAGAGAGCGAGGACTGAGGCTTTATTTTCAATAGGGTATAGTAATAAAAAAATTTTAGATCAATTTAATGCAATTATAATAGTTAAGTCTTGTAATATAGAATATAAAAAATCTGCCTATTTAGAAGATGATTTAAAAATACGATCATTTGTTAAATCAATTACAAAAACATCCTTTTTTATGAACCAGTTTATTTCAAGAAAAAATGATGTTATTGTTGAGTCTAAAATTCATTTAGTTTTTGTAAATAATCAAGGTAAACCAATTAAAATTCCTGATGAAATATATCAAAAATTTAAGCCTTACTTTTGCAATACTATTAAAATTTAGCTAAGTTTTTAGCTTTTTTAAACAAATTGATCATCATTGTTAGAGAGATAAGTTTTGTATTAACGTTTCTAGGACTGGGATGATAACTTGGTAGTATTATTAAACCATTTGGTAAATTTTGTACTTTTCCATGAGTAAATGTGAGTTTCTGTTTAATCAGAAATTTTTTTTTAAATAAACTAGTACAGTTATCAAAAGCCACTTTTCCAAGTGTTACAATAACTTTTAATTTTTTTAGGTATAAGATCTCTGTATCAAAAAAATTAGAACAATTAATTAGTTCTCGTCTTAGTGGTTTATCTCCAGGTGGTACGCACTTTAATATATTAGTTATATAAGTAGAATTGAGTTTTAGATTGTCATTAAGATTTTTTGAATATGGATTATTTGATATTCCTGCCTCATATAGAGATTTAAATAAAAAATCTCCAGATCTATCACCAGTAAACGCTCTCCCAGTTCTAGTTCCACCATGTGCGGCAGGAGCTAAACCAATAATTGCTAATTTTGAATTAATATTTCCAAAGCCTGGAACTGGTTTTCCCCAATAAGTTTCATTGATATTTTGTTTTCTTTTTTCAGTTCTGATTTTATGTATGAATTTTACAAGTCGGGGACATTTTTTGCAGTTAATTATTGTTTTATTCAGACTTTCTATTCTAATATTCATTAATGAATTTTTTTAAATTTTTACTAATCATATTTATATCTTTAACAACATCTATTAAAGCAGATTTAAATAATGACTTAGTAAATAGTTTAAAAGATGGTCAAAAATTAATATTTATACGACATGCTTATGCTCCAGGAGGTGGAGATCCTGAAAATTTCAATTTGGGCGATTGTTCAACTCAAAGAAACTTAAGTAAAGAGGGAAGGATTCAAGCACAAAAAATTGGAAAATTTTTTAAAGACAATAAGATTACATTTGATGAAGTGTTGTCATCCGAATGGTGCAGATGTAAAGATACAGCAAAAATCGCATTTGGAAAATTTTCTACTAATTCATTTTTAAATTCATTTTATAGTTCAAAATTTGCAAAAAATAGAAATAAACAAATGAAAGACTTAAAAAAATATATGGAGTTATCTAAAACTCAAAAAAATATTGTTTTAGTTACTCATTATGTAGTAATATCTGAAACTTTAGATTATGCTCCATCTTCTGGAGAAATAGTCATTTCAGATAAAAATTTTAAAATAATAGGAACTATAAAAATTAATTACTAATATGTCGTCTAAGAGAGCTATGAAACAAGCACAAAAACAGGCTTACGCTAAACATAGAAGTAACATTTTTAAAAACCGATTTAATTCTAGAAAAAAAAATAATAATAAACAGAACAAAAAGAATTAGCTTTCTTCATCAAATTTTTCAACTTTTTTACATGTTGAAATCTTTGAAATACCTTCTTCATCATTCAAAACAGTTTTCATAAAAATTTCTTGTTTTCCTTTTTCAAAAAGGATTTGTGTATAGAATTGTGGATATCCATGTTTGTAAGTTAAAATTTTTCCATCTTCCTCATAAATATTACGAACATATGAGTTTGATTTTTTGACACTTAAATCAGTTATTCTATATTTTTGATATGTTTTTTCTTTATAAACATAATTTCTCGTCATGACTAATTTGTTAAGATTAAGAATATACTCATTTTTTAAGAATTCATCTTGCCTATCATCACAAGCACTCATAATTATTATCTCAGAGTGAAGATTTTGTAAGGGTAAAATTATTAAAAGTAGAGATATAAAAAAATTAATTTTTCTCATGTTTTTCTGCAAAAAATAAACCTATTAATAGCAATGCAGTCCAACCTAATCCAAGAAGTCCTTTAAATACACTTGTATCCGCGCTCCATAAGTCAAAAAAAAGAGCTCCTATAATAAGACCTAAAATATAAATTATAATAACAATTGAGGTTTTACTCATTTTTTAAACTTTTTTTAAATAAAGAAATACCATTATTAATTTTATATGTATACGACTCTTCAAAACTTTTTAATTGCCAGCCGGTTAATCTTTTTTTGATCATTTCTACATTTTTTCTTTTCCATTGATCAGTTGTATTTTCAAGTTTCCAGATTTTTTTTTCGTCATTTGTCCTTCCACATCCATAACAATACCCCGTAGATGGGTCAGTTTTACAAATACTTATGCAAGGCGAAATAATCATAACAATATTATAGAGTAAAATTGAAATTTCTTACAATAATAGTCGTTGGACAAATAGTTTCAATCATATATAAAACCATTTAATTTGTGGGGCGATGGCGGAATTGGTAGACGCGTCGGTCTTAGGAACCGATAGAGCAATCTGTGAAGGTTCGAGTCCTTTTCGCCCTACCAAATTTTATTATGAAAGTAACGATTGAAAATAAAAAAGGATTAAATAAAGATTTAAAGGTTTTCGTTGATAAAAAAACAATGAATTCTTATCTTGATGAAAAATATGAAGAAATTAAAGGAAATGTAAATCTTAAAGGCTTTAGACCAGGTAAAGTACCAAGAGAAATACTTAAAAGACAATTTGGTAAAGCAGTATTTAATGAGGTATTAGATAAAGTAATTAAAGATACCTCAACAAAAGCACTGGAAGAAAATAAAATAAAGCCTGCGGGTCAACCAAAATTAGATTTAAAAACTTATGGGGAAGATAAAGATTTAGAATATGTTATATCAGTAACAGAACTACCAAAGGTTGAGATCAATGCTTTAGATAATATTAAATTTGATCAATATGAGGTTAAAATTGATGAAGCTGAAACTGAGAAAAGAATTAAAGAAATTGCAAAAAATCAACCAAATTTTAAAGACTCTCCAGACGGGACTAAAGCTAAAGAAAAAGATTTAGTAATATTCGATTATACAGCAACTGTTGACGGTAAATCATTTAAAGGAGGTGAGGGTAAAAATACTCAATTAACATTAGGAAAGGATTTATTTTTAAAAGGTTTCGATAATCAATTGTTAGGTGTTAAAAAAGGTGATCAAAAAATAGTTGAGGCAGTTTTGCCTGAAAATTTTCCAGAAAAAGAATTTGTTAATAAGAAAGCAAAATTCGATTGCAAAGTTATAAATGTAAAAAATCCTGAAGATGTAAAAATTGATGATAATTTTGCAAAAAATTTAGGTGCTAAAGATTTGAAAGATCTTAAATCTTTAATTTCCAGACAAATTAATGATGAATATAAAAATTCATTAGATCGTTTATCGAAAAATCAAATTATAAAAGAAATAGAAAAATTTAAAGTTAGTGAAATACCACAAAACCTAATTGAAGAGGAAATAAAAGTTTTATCACAAGGAATGTCTGAGGAAGATATTAAGAAAAGTAGAAAAAATTTTGAAGAAGTAGCAAAAAAAAGAATAAAAGTGGGACTGATATTAAATGAGTTTGGATCTCAAAATCAAATTAAAGTTACTGAACAAGAGTTACAAAGTGAGATACAAAAACAAATAGGCATGATGCCCGGTCAAGAAAAAATGGTAATGGATTTTTATCAAAAGAATCCCTCAGCTTTAGCCAGTCTAAGAGGAACTGTTTATGAAGAAAAAATTATCAAATTAATTAAAGAGAAAGCCAAACCAAATAAAAAACAAGTTTCAAAATCTGAAGCAGAAAAAATATTAAAGGCATCCCAAAATCAAAACAATTTACCAAATACTGAAAATAAAGAAGATATTAAAGCTACAAAAAAAGTAGAGGCAAAAAATCCACCAATTAAAAAAGTAAAAACAAAGACTTCATCAAAAAAAACAAAAAAAGTTAGCAAAAAGTAATCACAAGTTGTATAAGTTTAACGAATCAACTTATGACAAATAAATTAACTGAACATATGAACAATCTTATTCCTATGGTTGTTGAACAATCAAATAGAGGTGAACGTGCTTATGATATTTATTCAAGGTTATTAAAGGAAAGAATTATTTTTTTAACTGGGCAAATTAATGATAATGTAGCCTCTCTAGTTACTGCTCAACTTTTATTTCTGGAAGCTGAGGATCCAAAAAAAGAAATAAATTTATACATAAATAGCCCAGGAGGTTTAGTAACATCTGGATTAGGTATTTATGATACTATTCAGTATGTCAAACCAGATATATCTACACTATGCATTGGTCAGGCTGCATCAATGGGATCTTTTCTACTAGCTGCTGGCACTAAAGGTAAGCGTTTTTCTTTACCAAATTCTAGAATCATGGTTCATCAACCTTCTGCAGGTTTTCAAGGTCAAGCAACTGATATTGAAATTCATGCAAATGAGGTTCTCTCTCTTAAAAAAAGATTAAATGAAATTTATTCAAAACATACAGGTAAATCAGTTGAAGAAATTAAATCTGCTTTAGAAAGAGATAATTTTATGACAGCAGATATAGCTAAATCATTTGGATTAATAGATGAAGTTGTGGAAAAGAGATCTTAAAACACAACATATTGAGAAACAGACATTCAGAACTTGATAACAATGTATTACTTATATTACAGTATTGTTATTGATTCGTTTTAAATTTTATGAGCACAAATAATAAAAATATTCTTTACTGTTCTTTTTGTGGAAAAAGCCAACATGAGGTTAGAAAACTTATTGCTGGTCCAACAGTATTTATCTGTGATGAATGTGTAGAATTATGTATGGATATTATAAAAGAGGAGAGCAAGGATACATTTGTAAAACATCAAGACGGTCTTCCTTCCCCAAAAGAAATTTGTGCAGTTTTAGATGATTATGTAATAGGACAAAACCATGCTAAAAAAGTTTTATCAGTTGCAGTTCATAATCATTACAAAAGATTAAATTATGAAAATAAAACTAGTAAAAATGTTGAACTAGCTAAATCAAATATTTTGTTAGTGGGACCCACAGGCTGTGGAAAGACTCTGCTAGCACAAACTCTAGCAAGAATATTAGATGTTCCATTTACAATGGCAGATGCCACTACACTTACTGAAGCAGGTTATGTGGGAGAAGATGTCGAAAATATAATTTTAAAATTATTGCAAGCAGCAGACTATAATGTTGAAAAAGCTCAACGAGGAATAGTTTACATTGATGAAGTTGATAAGATATCTAGAAAATCAGAAAACCCATCTATTACTAGGGATGTATCAGGAGAGGGAGTTCAACAAGCACTCTTAAAAATAATGGAAGGCACTGTAGCTAGTGTTCCGCCTCAAGGAGGAAGAAAACATCCTCAACAAGAGTTTTTACAGGTTGATACTACAAATATTCTTTTTATTTGCGGAGGAGCATTTGCTGGTTTAGATAAGATTATTTCTCAAAGGGATAAAGGCACATCAATTGGATTTGGTGCGGATGTTAAAAATTCACAAGATAAGAAAACAGGTGAGTGGATGAAAGGATTAGAACCTGAGGATTTATTAAAATATGGTTTAATTCCAGAGTTTATTGGAAGATTACCTATGATAGCAACCTTAGAAGATTTAGACGAAAAATCATTAATCAAAATACTCCTTGAGCCAAAAAATTCTTTAACAAAACAATATCAGGAATTATTCAAACTTGATGGAGCTAAACTGACATTTAAAGAAAGTGCCTTAAAAGAAATAGCTATCAAAGCAATAAAGAAGAAAACTGGAGCAAGAGGACTTAGATCAATACTCGAAAATATTCTTTTAAAAACCATGTACGATTTACCTAGTCAGAATAATATTGAAGAAGTTATAGTTGATTCATCCTCTGTCAAAGGCCAAACCCAGCCAATTATAGTGCATTCGAAAATTGATAACAAATCCAAGCCAAACAAGACATCAGCGGCTTAATAACCTCAATAATTAATAAAAAGGTATTGCAATCTAATATATTATATCCATATTAAATATATGGATGTAAAAACTACATTGCCAATGCTGCCTTTAAGAGACATTGTAGTATTTCCGAGCATGGTTATTCCACTTTTTGTTGGCAGAGACAAATCAATATCTGCGTTAAATGAGGTTATGAAAAAAGATAAAAAAATAATCTTAGTTACACAAAAAAATTCAGAAATTGACGATCCAAAAAAAACAGATATTTTTATGTATGGTTGTGAGGGTAGCATTTTACAACTACTTAAATTACCTGATGGCACAGTAAAAGTTTTAGTTGAGGGAATTAAAAGAGTAAAAATATTAGACTTTAAAGACAATGAAAAGTTTATAAGTTGTGAATATACAGCTCTAAATGATATAATTAACAAAGACGAGGATTTGTTACCCCTTGCAACAACTGCAATCAGAAGATTAGAAAAACTTACATCGATAAATAAAAAAATTTCAAGTGAAACAATAAATACAATAAAACAATTAAATGACCCATCGCAAATCGCTGATAATATAGCTTCTCATATAACGGCGACGATTTCAGAAAAACAGCAAATCTTTGAGACCTCTGATGTGAAAAAAAGATTAAATCTTATAGTTAAGATAATGGAAAATGAAACTAGTATTATTGGGGTTGAAAAGAGAATAAGAGGTAGAGTTAAAAACCAAATGGAAAAGACCCAGCGAGAATATTATTTAAATGAACAGCTAAAAGCTATCCAAAAAGAGTTAGGTGAAATAGAAGACGGTAAGGATGAGAGCACAAGTTTAAATAAAGCTATTATTAAAGCAAAAATGCCTAAAGAGGTTGAAAAAAAATGTTTACAAGAACTAAAAAAATTAAAAAACATGAGTCCTATGTCAGCAGAAGCAACTGTTGTGAGAAACTACTTAGATTGGATGACAGACCTTCCTTGGTATAAAAAAAGTGAAGTAGATATTGATTTAAATAAAGCGCTAAATATTTTAGACAAGGATCATTTTGGATTAGAAAAAGTAAAAGAGAGAATAATAGAATTTTTGGCAGTTCAGAAAAGAATGGAAAAAATAAAAGGACCTATTTTATGTTTAGTTGGTCCACCAGGAGTTGGGAAAACATCCTTAGGTAAATCAATTGCTAAAGCTACAAACAGAGAATTTGTGAGAATGTCAGTTGGTGGAATGAGAGACGAGGCTGAGATCAGAGGCCACAGAAGAACATATATTGGATCCTTGCCAGGAAAGATAATTCAGATGATGAAGAAGGCTGGCACAAAAAATCCACTTATTTTATTAGATGAGATAGATAAAATTGGTAATGACTATAGAGGAGATCCCTCTTCAGCTTTATTAGAAGCTTTAGATCCAGAGCAAAATACTACTTTTAATGATCATTATTTAGAGGTTGATTATGATTTATCTGATGTAATGTTTGTAACAACAGCAAATACTTTAAATATTTTGCCTCCACTATTAGATAGAATGGAAGTAATAAGGTTGGCAGGTTACACAGAAGATGAGAAGATAAATATAGCAACTAAATTCCTACTTCCAAAACAAATAAAAGATAATGGAGTTAAAGATAATGAAATGAAATTAAATAACGAAATAATTAAAGAAATAATACGAAGTTACACTAAAGAGTCTGGGGTGAGAAATTTAGAAAGAGAAATATCAAAAGTTGCCAGAAAGGTTGTTAAAAAAGTTGTTTCAGGTGAAGAGACCAAAGTAATTATTGAGAAGAAAAATTTAAACGATTTTCTTGGTGTTCCAAAATTTAAATTTGGAGAATTGGAAAGTGAAAATAAAGTTGGAATAGTTACTGGTTTAGCATGGACTGAATATGGAGGAGAAATTCTAAAAATAGAGACAGTTACTATGCCAGGTAAAGGTAGAATGCAGATAACAGGGAAACTAGGAGATGTCATGCAGGAGTCAGTCAAAGCTGCAAAATCATTTGTTAGATCTAAATGTCTTGAATATGGAATTATACCACCACTTTTTGAAAAAAAAGATTTTCACATACATGTCCCAGAGGGAGCAACACCTAAAGATGGTCCTTCTGCAGGCATAGGTATGGTTACTTCTATAGTTTCATCAATAACTAACATTCCTGTAAAAAGAGATGTAGCAATGACAGGGGAAGTAACTTTAACTGGGCAAGTTCTTCCAATAGGTGGACTAAAGGAAAAACTATTGGCAGCACATAGAGCTGGAATAAAACAAGTGTTAATACCAAAAGAAAATGAGAAAGATTTAATTGATATTCCAAGAAAAATTTTAGATGAAATTAAAATTACCCCAGTTGAAAATGCAGACGAAGTATTAAAACTTTCTTTAACCAAAGAGTTAAAGAAAACAGAGTGGGTAGAGGTTGATATGTCAAAAAAAGATGAAAAATCTCAAGCGAGTATCCAATAATTATTTAAAAAATGACAGAATTTTTTCTAATTTTAATCTGTTTAATATTTGTAATATTTTATTTATTCAGACCAACATCTAAAAAGGAAGAAGAAAATTTTAACTCCAAAAACAATTGGAGAGGTGGTTTTTAAAATTTTCTACATTTTATAACAACTAATAAATCTTGACGTTAATAGACTAAGATATATAAATCTTAATTTTGGTTAAGGGCGGTTAGCTCAGTTGGTAGAGCATCTCGTTTACACCGAGGGGGTCAAAGGTTCGAGTCCTTTACTGCCCACCAAAAAGAATCAAAAGTGGGGGTGTAGCTCAGTTGGTTAGAGCGATCGCCTGTCACGCGATAGGTCGAGGGTTCGAGTCCCTTCACTCCCGCCACTTTAAAAATAAATCTTATTTTTTACTTTTTATGCTGATAATAGTTATCAATATTAGTGGATATTTTGAATAATGTGACCTATCATCACTTCATCTACTCCTAAAAAATGATATATATTCCTCAATGATAGCGGAATTTTTACAAGATTATTTACCAATAATTTTATTCCTGATAATTGCATTAGGTTTAAGTTGTGCTTTTATATTAATAAATTTTATATTATCTCCAAAACATCCAGATCCTGAAAAGCTTTCAGCTTATGAGTGTGGATTTGAACCATTTCAAGATTCACGAATGGAATTTGATGTTAGATTTTATTTAGTAGCAATATTATTTATTATTTTTGATCTTGAAATTGCTTTTTTGTTTCCATGGGCTATTTCGTTGGGGAATATTGGTATTCTAGGATTTACATCAATGATGATTTTTTTATTCATATTAACCGTAGGTTTTATTTATGAATGGAAAAAAGGCGCTTTAGACTGGGAATAATATAAAATTCAAATGAATAATAAGCTTGATCAAGTACCTGACGAATTTAAAAAATTAGCTGAAGATTTTAGCAAAAATGGTTTTATTACAACCTCATTAGATAATTTAATTAATTGGTCTAGAGCAGGTTCGTTGCACTGGATGACTTTTGGATTAGCATGTTGTGCAGTTGAAATGATGCAAACTGCTATGCCAAGATATGATTTAGAAAGATTTGGAGCTGCTCCTAGAGGATCTCCAAGACAATCAGATGTAATGATAGTTGCAGGTACATTAACAAATAAGATGGCCCCAGCCCTAAGAAAAGTTTATGACCAAATGCCTGAACCGAGGTATGTTATATCAATGGGTAGCTGTGCAAATGGAGGAGGATATTATCATTATTCGTACTCAGTTGTAAGAGGCTGTGATCGTATAGTGCCAGTCGATGTATATGTGCCCGGTTGTCCACCGTCTGCAGAAGCTTTGTTGTATGGAATAATGCAACTTCAAAAAAAAATTAGAAATAAAGGTTCAATTGCTAGATAACGATGAGTAATTTAATAGATTTAGAAAAAAAAATTAATTCAGAGTTAACAACAAAAATTAATAAATCAGAAATAAAACATAATCAGATTTATTTAGAAATAGACAAAGAAGATTTAATAAGTGTCGTTTTATTTATTAAATCAAATAATAACACTAAGTTTAGACAATTAATAGACATCACTGTCGTTGATTATCCTGAAAGAACTCAAAGATTTAAGATTGTGTATTTATTTTTGAGCCATGAATTTAATCAAAGGATGATTTTGAGCTACGATATAAATGAGAATGAAATAATCCCATCTATAACTACAATTTTTCCCTCAGCAAATTGGATGGAAAGAGAAGTTTTCGATATGTATGGTGTAAGCTTTAAAGATCATCCGGATTTAAGAAGAATATTAACAGATTATGGATTTGACGGTCATCCTCTGAGAAAAGATTTCCCTTTAACTGGCCATTCAGAAGTAAGATACAGTGAGGAAGAAAAGAAAGTTATCAAAGAACCAGTAAAATTAGAGCAAAATTATCGAAATTTTGATTATGAAAGCCCTTGGGAAGGTACAAAATATATCAATGAACAATCAAAAAATATTAATGACAAAAAAAATTAAAAATTTAAATTTAAATTTTGGTCCTCAACATCCAGCTGCTCACGGAGTTCTAAGGCTTATTCTAGAGTTAGATGGTGAGATTGTTGAAAAAGCAGATCCTCATATTGGTTTGTTACATCGAGGGACTGAAAAATTAATAGAAAATAAAACTTATATGCAAGCAGTTCCATATTTTGACAGACTTGATTATGTTGCTCCTATGAATCAAGAACATGCATTCGCTTTAGCTATTGAAAAGATTCTTAAGATTGATGTGCCTATAAGAGCTCAATTTATAAGAGTAATGTTTTGTGAAATCGGTAGAATTTTAAGTCATATTCTTAATGTAACGACTCAGGCTTTAGACGTAGGTGCACTAACCCCCTCGCTATGGGGTTTTGAGGAAAGAGAAACTTTAATGACTTTTTATGAAAGAGCTTCAGGTTCAAGATTACACGCAAATTATTTTAGAGCTGGTGGTGTACACCAAGATTTACCAGCGGGATTAGAGTCTGATATAGCTAAATTTTGTGACAATTTTCCAAAAATAATTAATGATTTAGAAAATTTATTGACTGACAATAGAATATTTAAACAAAGAAATGTAGATATAGGCATAGTTTCCAAAGAGGATGCACTTGATTATTCTTTTTCAGGTGTAATGATCAGGGGTTCAGGAATTCCATGGGATTTGAGAAAATCACAGCCTTATGATTGTTATAAAGAATTACAATTTAAAATACCAGTTGGTAAAAATGGTGATTGTTATGATAGATATCTATGTCGTGTTGAAGAAATGAAAGAAAGTATTTCAATTATAAAACAATGTTTGGCAAAAATGGAAAAAGGTCCAGTAAAAACATTAGATGGAAAAATAACACCACCTTCAAAAAAAGAGATAAAGCAATCTATGGAGGCACTAATACATCATTTTAAATTATTTACAGAAGGTTACAGAGTACCGAAAGACGAAATTTATACTGCTGTGGAGGCGCCTAAGGGTGAATTTGGTGTTTATCTAATCTCAGATGGCTCAAGTAAACCTTATAAATGTAAAATAAGAGCACCAGGATTTTCTCATCTGCAGGCTATGGATTATTTAATTAAAGGACATATGCTTGCAGATGTACCAGCAGTTCTAGGTTCTCTTGATATTGTTTTCGGTGAGGTTGATAGATGACCTTAAGAAAAATATCTAAAAATCAACCAGAAAATTTTGAATTTACTGAAGAAAATATGTCTAAGATCAAAAATATAATAAGTAAATATCCGCAAGGTAAAAAACAAAGTGCAGTAATGCCATTACTATACATAGCTCAAGAACAAAACGATAACTGGATACCTCTTTCGGCAATGAAACATATAGGTAAGCTTTTGGAAATGCCTTATGTAAAAGTTTATGAAGTAGCAACTTTTTACACAATGTATAACCTTTCACCAGTAGGAAAAAATTTTATTCAAGTTTGTACAACAACTCCATGTATGATTAGGGGCGCGTACAAAATTGTTGAGGCATGTAAAGAAAAAATCTCAAAAAATGAGAATGAATTATCAAAGGATAAAAATTCTTCTTGGATGGAGGTAGAGTGCCTTGGTGCGTGTATTAATGCTCCAATGATGCAAATAAATGACGATTATTATGAAGATTTAGACAAGGATAAAGCTCTAAAAATTTTAGATCAAATTATTTCAGGAAAAAAACCAACTCCAGGCTCTTACAAAGGAAGATTAAATTCTGAGCCTGAAAATAATAGAAAAACTTTATTGGATGTTAAAAATGCTTAAAGATAAAGATAGAATATTTAAAAATTTATATAATGACGGTGGTGTTGATTTCGAGTCATCAAAGAAAAGAGGTGATTGGTCAAATACAAAAGAAATTTTATCAAAAGGTAAGGAGTGGATAATTAATGAGATTAAAACTTCAGAGTTAAGAGGTAGAGGGGGAGCAGGTTTTCCAACAGGGTTAAAATGGTCTTTTGCTCCGAAAGAACTTAAAACTAGGCCACATTACTTAGTAATAAATGCAGATGAGTCAGAACCAGGCACTTGTAAAGATAGAGATATCTTAAGATTTGAGCCACATAAGTTAATTGAGGGTTGTTTGATCTCATCATACGCAGTCAATGCTCATGTATGTTATATTTATATTAGAGGTGAATATTATAAAGAGGGTCAAAAATTACAGCAGGCTATAGATGAAGCCTATGAAAGAAATGTAATAGGAAAGAATTCAAGTGGATCTGGTTGGGATTTTGATATTTATATTCATTATGGTGCAGGAGCCTACATATGTGGAGAAGAAACAGCCCTCTTAGAAAGTTTAGAGGGCAAAAAGGGACAGCCAAGATTAAAACCACCTTTCCCAGCCTTAATTGGTCTATATGGGTGTCCAACAATAATTAACAATGTTGAGACAATCGCAGTGGTACCAACAATTTTAAGAAGAGGTGGAGATTGGTTTTCCAAATTAGGTAATCCGAAAAACACTGGTACTAAAATTTTTTGCATATCAGGAAATGTAAATAATCCATGTAACGTAGAAGAGGAAATGGGAATAACATTAAAAGAATTAATTGAAAATCATGCGGGAGGAGTTGTTGGTGGTTGGGATAATTTACAGGCTGTGATACCAGGTGGTTCATCTATGCCTTTATTACCAAAAGAAACGTGTGATACTATTAAAATGGATTTTGACTCACTTGTAGGAGAAAAAAGTGGCTTAGGAACAGCTGGTATTGTCGTGATAAATAAGGATCAAGATATAATTAAATGCATGGCGCGAATTGCTAGATTTTACAAACATGAGAGTTGTGGCCAGTGCACTCCTTGTAGAGAGGGTTCAGGATGGATGTGGAGAATGTTAGAAAGAATGTCTAAAGGAGAAGCATCTAGAGATGAAATAGATATGCTGATGGACGTAACTAAACAAATTGAAGGACATACTATTTGTGCTTTTGGAGAAGGCTCTTCATGGCCGGTTCAAGGACTATTAAGACACTTTAGTAAAGAAATAAAAGAGAGAAATAAATTCGATCCTATAGTCAAAGAAAGTAAAAATATTCCATATTTAGTTGATCAACATTTATTGGATAAAAATGCCTAAATTAAAAGTTAATGGAAATGATATCGAGATAGAACAGGGACTTACTGTTCTCCAAGCTTGCGAAAAAGCAGGTGTTGAGATTCCGAGGTTTTGTTATCATGAGAAACTTTCTATAGCAGGTAATTGTAGAATGTGTTTAGTAGAAATAGAAAAATCTCCAAAGCCTATAGCATCATGTGCAATGCCGGCAACAGATGGGATGGTAATTAAAACCAACACACCAACAATAGAAAAATCTAGAAAAGGTGTTATGGAATTTTTGTTAGCAAATCATCCGTTAGATTGTCCAGTTTGTGATCAAGGTGGAGAATGTGATCTTCAAGATCAATCAATGTATTATGGGATTGATAAATCTCGATTTAAAGAAAATAAAAGAGCTGTTCCAGATAAAGATATGGGACCCTTAATTAAGACTCAAATGACAAGATGCATACATTGCACTAGATGTATTAGATTTGCTACAGAAATAGCTGGAGTACCTGAGCTAGGTGCTATTGGTAGAGGAGAAGATATGCAAATTACAACTTATCTTGAACAATCTTTACAGTCAGAATTATCAGGAAATGTAATAGATCTTTGCCCGGTCGGCGCATTAACATCTAAACCATATGTTTTTGAAGCTAGGCCATGGGAATTAAAAAAAACTGAGAGTATAGATGTGATGGATGCAGTTGGTTCTAATATACGTGTTGATACCTATGGTTGGGAAGTAAAAAGAGTTTTACCAATTATTAATGAGGATATTAACGAGGAGTGGATTTCAGATAAAACAAGATATGCTTGCGATGGATTATTAAATCAAAGACTTGATACTCCTTATGTTAAATATAATAAAAAATTTGAAAAGGCATCCTGGGATGAAGTTTACAAGATTATAAAGTCAAAAATTGAAAATTCTAATAAAGATAAGATTTGTGGTTTTGTCGGTGATCTAATGAATATGGAGTCTTGTTATATATTTAAAGAATTTTTTGATAGAACAATTGGAAATAGTAATTATGAATTTAGATCTTCAAATATTTTTGTTGATAACTCTTTAAGGGAAAACTATTTATTTAACTCGACAATTAACGGCATTGAAGAATCTGATTATATTTTGCTTATAGGCACAAATCCAAGATATGAGGCAACAATACTTAACGCTAGAATTCGTAAATCATATTTAAATAAAAAGTTAAAAATTATTTCATTAAATGATGTTGGGGATTTAACTTACCCCTATCAAAGTTTAGATGGAAAAACACAAACTTTAAAAGAAATATTCGAAAATAAAAATCAAATATCTAAAGAAATTATAAATTCAAAAAAGCCAATGATTGTATTAGGAGAATCCTTTTTAAAAGTTAGGTCTTCAGAATATTTATTTAATTTAATAAAAGATTTTCTAAAGACAAATCAAAAAATTAATAATGAATGGAATTCACTAAATATATTATCTACTGATGCATCAACTGTTGGATGTATAGATTTAGACTTAATAAATAAAAATTACGATCTTTTAAAAGAACTCAATCAAAATAAATTTGAAATAGTTTTTCTGTTTGGACAAGATAACCTTGACTTTAAAAAGAAAAATGAGTTTGTAATTTATCAAGGTAGTCACGGAGACAAAGGTGCAGAAATTGCTGACATTATACTACCTGGAGCATCTTATACAGAACAATCAGGCCATTATACAAATCTAGAAGGCAAACTTCAGAAAGCATATAAAGCTTCTTACCCACCAGGCGATGCTAAGGAGGACTGGCAAATTATAAACGATCTTGCTGAAAAAATGAACACCAGAAAATTATTTAATGATAAAGATGAAGTTGAGAGTAGTATGTTTAATTTTTTAAAGATTAAAAGGGAAAGAGAAAAAACATTAAATTTCCAAAAAATTAAACATGATAGTTTTGAAAATGAAACTTTAAACGTATTGGTAAAAGATTACTATTTCTCTAATGTAATTGCTCGTTCATCTAAAACAATGTTAGATTGTAAAAATGCTAAGTTAAATATAAAACTTACTGGTACAGAGGGATAAAGATGGAATATATAAATATCGTGTTTCAGGAAGTTTATAAAATTATATTTTTGTTGGTGCCAGTTTTAGTATCAGTTGCGATGATAGTCTGGTTAGATAGAAGAGTCTGGGCATTTGTTCAGAAAAGAAGAGGACCAAATGTTGTTGGACCATTTGGATTATTACAGTCTTTAGCAGATGCATTGAAATATATCTTTAAAGAAATAATTATTCCAGCAAGCTCTAATAAAGTTATTTTTATACTAGCTCCCATTATTACGATGACCTTGGCATTAATAGCTTGGGCAGTAATCCCTTTTGATGAAAATAAAGTTTTAGCAAATATTAATGTTGGTATACTTTATATTTTTGCAGTCTCATCTTTAGGTGTTTATGGAATTATCATGGGTGGATGGGCTTCAAATTCAAAGTATCCTTTTTTGGGATCAATTAGATCTGCAGCACAAATGGTATCTTATGAAGTTTCTATAGGTATTATCATAATAAATGTATTACTTTGTGTTGGTTCATTAAATTTAAGTGATATTGTTTTAGCTCAGGAGAAAATCTGGTTTATAATTCCATTATTTCCAATGTTTATAATATTTTTCATTTCCTCTTTAGCCGAGACAAACAGACCTCCATTTGATTTACCTGAGGCAGAAGCAGAATTGGTTGCTGGGTATCAAACTGAGTACTCAGGAATGATGTATGCAATGTTTTGGTTGGGTGAATATGCAAATATCCTATTGATGTGTGCTTTGGGATCGATATTATTTTTAGGTGGATGGCTATCGCCTATAGACCTATATCCTTTCAATCTTGTACCTGGAGCAATATGGTTAATTTTTAAGATTTTATTTTTATTTTTTTTATTTGCATTAGTGAAAGCTGTAGTTCCAAGGTATAGATATGATCAATTAATGAGATTAGGTTGGAAAATATTCTTACCCTTATCTTTGATATATGTAGTTCTTACAGCAAGTTATCTTTTTTATTTTAACCTTTTACCTACAATATAAATGAAACTATCAAGATTTTTTAAAACAGTATTAATGCTAGATTTTGTCAGTAGTTTATTTATAGCCTTTAAAGAATTGTTTAAATCAAAAAAAACTATTAATTATCCTTTTGAAAAAGGTAAAATAAGCCCAAGATACAGAGGTGAGCACGCATTAAGAAGATATCCTAATGGAGAAGAAAGGTGTATAGCTTGTAAATTGTGTGAAGCAGTATGCCCAGCTCAGGCTATTACGATTGAGTCGGCTGAAAGAGCAGATGGAAGCAGAAAAACAACTCGTTATGATATTGATATGATGAAATGTATCTATTGTGGTTTATGTGAGGAGTCGTGTCCAGTGGATGCTATTGTTCAGGGCCCAAATTTTGAATTCTCAACAGAAACAAGAGAAGAATTATATTATACAAAAGAAAAACTCTTAGATAATGGTGATAGATGGGAAAACATATTAGCTGCAAATATTAAAACTGATAGTCCTTATCGATAATTAATGATCGCACACTCAATTTTTTTTTATTTTTTTTCTGTTGTAGCTATTATCTCAGCAATAATGGTTACTGCATCTAAAAATACAGTTCACTCAGTTTTTTTTTTAATTTTAGATTTTATAAGTATTTCATGTCTTTTCATAATGATAGGTGCAGAGTTTTTAGGCATGATAATGTTGATTGTTTATGTTGGAGCTGTAGCAGTTTTGTTTTTATTTGTAGTAATGATGTTAAATGTCGCTCAACAAAAAAATCAATGGTTTTTATCAGAGTCGAGCTCAAAACATATTCCCATTGGTATAATTATAAGTATCGTTATTTTTTTTGAATTAATCATTGTAATAGGTGGTTGGAAATATAAACCTGAATTATTAAATTCTAATAACTTCAATACTATTAGTGAAATTACAAATACTCATTCTTTAGGACAAATTTTATATACCGATTATATTCATGTTTTTCAAATAAGCGGGATGATATTGTTAATTGCAATGATTGGCGCAATCGTTCTAACATTTAGGCAAAGAGAAGGGGTTAAAAAACAAAGTTATATCAAGCAAATTTCTAGAGAAAGATCTGAGGGTGTAGAAGTATTAGAGGTTAGCTCTCAAAAAGGAGTTAAAGTCGATGACTGAAATTGGTTTGGGACATTATTTAACTTTAGGAGCAATAATTTTTTCTATTGGAATAATTGGTATTTTTTTAAATAGAAAAAATATTATTGTGATTTTAATGAGTATTGAATTGATATTGTTAGCGGTAAATATTAATCTTGTTTCATTTTCAATTTTTTTAGGAGATCTTTCTGGACAAATCTTCACTTTATTTATTCTTACTGTTGCTGCTGCTGAGGCAGCCATAGGTCTGGCTATAATAGTTGTATATTTTAGAAATTCTGGAACTATTAGAGTTGAGGAGATTGATAAATTAAAAGGATGAAATGGAAATTTCAATTATAGCTTTACCTTTAATTGCCTCAATAATTTCTGGATTTTTTGGAAAACAAATAGGTGATAGAAATTCAGAAATTATCACAAGTTTACTTGTAAGTATTTCGGCATTAATTTCAATTGCAGTTTTATATCAAGTTATATTTTATCAATACTCAGATAATATTATTATAGCAAAATGGATTAGTTCAGGCTCACTAGATGTAAATTGGTCTATGAAGATTGACCCATTATCATCAATTATGTTTGTTGTAGTAACTGTTATTTCTTCATTAGTGCATATTTATTCAATTGGATACATGTCCCATGATCCTCACAAACCAAGGTTTATGGCATATTTATCTTTATTCACTTTTGCCATGTTGATGTTGGTAAGTTCAGATAATTTTATTCAATTATTTTTTGGTTGGGAGGGAGTAGGTCTTTGCTCGTATTTTTTGATTGGTTTTTGGTTTAAGAAAGATAGAGCTAATGCTGCTGCAATAAAAGCTTTCTTGGTGAATAGAGTTGGTGATTTTGGATTTGCCTTAGGAATATTTTTAATTTTTTATTTGTTTGGAACTGTAAATTATTCTGAAGTTTTTGATAAAATTCCTACAATCATTGATAAAAAACTTATTTTTTTAGGACTTCAAATTAATGCTATAGATTTAATTTCGTTGCTATTGTTTATTGGTGCAATGGGTAAGTCGGCTCAAATTTTTCTTCATACTTGGTTACCTGATGCTATGGAGGGACCAACGCCTGTTTCAGCTTTGATACATGCAGCAACAATGGTAACTGCTGGTGTTTTTTTAGTAGTTAGATGTTCTCCAATTTATGAATATTCACAACTTGCGTTAAATATAATTACTATAATAGGAATGAGTACTGCTTTATTTGCAGCGAGTGTAGCTCTAGTCCAAACTGATATAAAGAAAATAATAGCTTATTCAACATGTAGTCAGTTGGGATATATGTTTTTTGCCACTGGAGTAGGTGCTTATAATGTAGCAATGTTTCATTTATTTACTCATGCTTTTTTTAAAGCCTTATTATTTCTTGGTGCTGGATCAATAATACATGTGTTTAATGATGAACAAAATATTGAAAAAATGGGAGGAGTAAGAAGAAATTTGCCTTACACTTACACTTTAATGCTAATAGGAACTTTAGCTCTAACCGGTTTTCCTTTCTTATCAGGATTTTACTCTAAGGACGCTATTATAGAGTTTGCATTTTTGAGTGGGAGCACTGTTGGATACTATGCAGCAGGAGTTGGAGTCTTAACTGCAGTGTTAACCTCAATCTATTCTTGGCGACTATTTTTCAAAACTTTTCATGGAAATTATAACAATAAAGATATTAAAATTGAGGATACTCATGAATCACCCTTAGTCATGTTAATCCCTTTAGTATTACTTTCAATAGGTGCGATTTGTAGTGGATTTTTATTTAAAGATTTATTCGTCAATGTATGGGTAGAAAATAATTTTTGGAAAGATTCAATTTTCTTTTTGGAACCATTAAGCACTGATCACCCTCCTTTTTGGTTTTTAGCTTTAACACCGATATTAGTAATTTTTTCCATTCCTTTAAGTTATTACTTATTTATAAAAAATAATAATATAACTAAAAAGATTGTTAGTGTTAATAAACCGCTTTATAATTTTTTACTTAATAAATGGTATTTTGATGAACTTTACGAAACTTTATTTGTAAAGTCTTCAAAACGTTTTGGAATTTTTTTATGGAAGTTTTTTGATCTTAAAATAATTGATGGTTTTGGGCCTGATGGAATTTCATCATTTATAAAACAATGTTCATTAAAGGCTAAAAAGTTCCAAAGTGGCTTTATATACCAATATGCGTTTATAATGCTACTTGGATTTTCTGCGTTATTAACTTTTTTAATAGTCAAATAAATAATGAATTTTCCAATACTCTCATCTTTAATTTTACTTCCAACCATTGGTGCTATTTTTTTATTTTTTACGAAAAGCAATAAAGAAAAAAATATAACTGTAAAATATGTTGCTCTATTCACTTCACTTGTAAATTTTTTCCTATCTATTTATTTATGGGTATTATTTGATCAAACAAAGTCTGATTTTCAGTTTGTTGAAGAGAGAATTTGGATTGAAGGTCTAATAAATTATAAAGTTGGTATAGATGGTATATCAATTTTATTTATTGTACTAACTACATTCATTACACCATTATGTATAATTTCAGTAAATAACTCAGTAATAAATAGAATTAATGAATTCCTAATTGCTATCTTAATTATGGAGTCATTTATGATAGGTGTTTTTTGCTCATTAGATCTTGTTGTTTTTTATTTATTTTTTGAAGCTGGTTTAATTCCAATGTTTTTAATAATTGGAATTTGGGGGGGTGCGAGAAGAGTTTATTCTGCTTTTAAATTTTTTCTTTACACTCTTTTGGGGTCAGTTTTAATGTTGATAGCGATAATTTCTATATACTGGATTACTGGTACTACAGATGTGACAAAGCTTTATGAGATAGGTATAGATGTCAAATATCAAAATTTTTTATGGTTAGCTTTTTTTAGCTCTTTTGCAGTAAAAACTCCAATGTGGCCAGTACATACCTGGCTCCCAGATGCGCACGTTGAAGCTCCAACAGCTGGATCAGTTTTACTTGCAGCAATATTGCTTAAAATGGCTGGATATGGATTTATAAGATTTTCTCTTGGATTATTTCCAACTGCATCAGAAATATTTACTCCTCTGATTTACACATTAAGTGTGATCGCAATCATTTTTACATCGTTAATAGCTTTAATGCAGGAAGATATGAAAAAATTAATCGCCTATTCATCAGTAGCTCACATGGGTTTTGTTACATTGGGAATTTTTACAATTCAGCAACAGGGAATTGAAGGAAGTATCATACAAATGATAAGTCATGGTCTAGTTTCAGCAGCACTTTTTTTGAGTGTTGGAGTAGTTTATGATCGTATGCATTCAAGACTAATAAATACTTACGGTGGAATAGTAAGCGTAGTACCTAAATATTCATTTTTACTAATGGTTTTTGTTCTTGCATCATTAGGTTTGCCAGGAACTAGCGGTTTTGTTGGAGAATTTTTAATTTTAATGGGTGTTTTTAAAGTAAATTTTTTAGTTGCTGTGTTGGCTAGTATAGGAGTAATTTTAGGAGCTGCATATATACTTTGGTTATATAAAAGAGTTATTTTTGGTAAGTTAATTAATTCAGATTTAAAAAAGATGCTTGATTTAAATAAGTCAGAGTTATTTGTTTTATCTTGTTTAGCAATTCCAATATTATTTTTTGGTTTTTATCCTGAGCCTTTAATTAATACTATTGAGATTTCGATAAACGATTTGATAAATAGTTATAGTACAAATTTAGTTAGTAAATAATAATGATTAATATCCAATTCGTATTTCCTGAAATTTTTCTATCATTATCCATTATGTTTTTATTAATATTTGGAGTTTTTAAAAAAAAAAGTTCTAAATTAGTTCAAAATCTTTCATTAATAATTCTAATAATTACTTCGGTGATAACTTTTAATGAGACAATGGGTATTTCTGAATTTAAACTATTTAATGATAGTGTGATAATTGACTTCCTTTCATCATTTATGAAAATAATAACACTGTTATCAGCTTTTTTAGTTTTAGTTATTTCGTCAAACTATTTAAAAATATCTCAAATTATGAAAATTGAATATCCTATATTAATTTTAAGTTCTGTCTTGGGTATGATGATTATGATTAGTTCTAATGATTTAATAGTTTTTTACATGGGATTAGAACTACAATCTTTGGCATTATATGTTTTGGCTACATTTGATAGAGATCAGCTCAAATCTTCTGAGGCAGGTTTAAAATATTTTGTTTTAAGCGCTTTATCGTCAGGCTTGTTACTTTACGGTTGTTCGTTAATTTATGGTTTTACTGGCTCAACAAATTTTGATCTTATCGCAGAAAAACTTAATTCTAGTGATTATGCTTTGACGTTTGGTATAGTTTTTATTTTAGTTGGACTAGCGTTTAAAATATCTGCAGTTCCATTTCATATGTGGGCTCCGGATGTATACGAGGGTGCGCCAACATCAGTCACTCTTTTTTTTACAATGGTTCCAAAAATTGCTGCATTAACAGTATTTATAAGATTTTTATACGTACCGTTTTTGAATTTAATTGATCAATGGCAAATGATCTTAATTTTTCTCTCGATCGCTTCAATGCTTTTTGGTGCTATAGCTGCCATAGGACAAACAAATTTGAAAAGGCTTGTAGCATACAGTTCTATTGGTCACGTTGGTTACACTTTAGCAGGTCTTTCGACAGGTTCAAATGAGGGAATACAAAGTTCAGTAGTATATTTTACGATATATATAGTTATGAACTTAGGATTATTTTCATGTTTATTGATGATGAAAAGAAATAATAAATATTTCGAAGATTTGGAAGATTTATCAGGTTTATCTAAAAATCATCCACTATTATCATTATCATTATTAATTATTTTATTTTCACTAGCAGGCATACCACCGCTTGCAGGATTTTTTGCAAAATTTTATATTTTTAAATCAGTCATAGAACAATCAATGTATTTTCTTGCTGTAGTAGGATTATTATCTACAGTAGTTGCAGCATTTTATTATTTAAGAATCATTAAGATTATGTATTTTGACGATGAAACAGAAAAATTTGATACAGATCATAGTTTATGGTTAAAATTTTCTTTGACTGCATCCACATTATTAATTTTGATATACTTCATATTTCCAGGTGAACTAATTGAGGTAGTGTCTAAAATTAATATTATTTAATGAAATTTAAAATTTTTAGATATAAAAAAGTAAAAAGCACTAATTTAACAGCAACAAGAATTATCAAAAATTCAAAATTAGATTATGGGATGATTATCTCAAAAATACAAACTGATGGAAAAGGTCAATATGGAAAAAAATGGATTTCATATGAGGGCAACCTTTTTGTTAGTTTCTTTTATAAGATTAATCCACTAAGAAATTCATTAAAACAATTAACTAAGTTTAACTGTTTAATAGTAAAAAATTTGATATCTAAATATTATAAAAAAGAAATTATGTATAAAAAACCTAATGATTTATTAATTAATAAAAGAAAAATTTGTGGGATATTGCAAGAAACCGTAGGTAAGCTTGATAAAAAATATTTAATAGTTGGAATTGGTATAAATTTGAAAAAAAATCCATACATAAAAAATTATCCAACAGAAAACCTCTTTAATTTGATAAAAAAGGATATATCAAAGAGAAAAATAGAAAATGATCTTAAAATAATGTTCGAAGCAAAATTGACTAAACTTTATAAATTAAATTAAAAAGAATAAAAAATGTATATATTGGGTGATATCGGCAATTCTGAAACCAAAATTTTCTTAGTAAATTCAAAGAATAAGATTTTAAAAAGTGTTAATATACAAACAAAACAAATAAATAACAAAACTTTGAGATCAAATTTTAAAAAAATAATTTTAGATCTAAAAAAAATTGACAAAATTTTATTTTGTAGTGTTGTCCCAAAATATTTTGACCTTATTAAAAAATTTCTGTCTCAAAAAACAAAAGTTAAATGTTATGAAATAAAAAATTTAAGTTTGAAATCTTTAATAAATATTAAAGTTAACTTTAAACAAGTTGGTTCAGACCGTTTGACTAATGCAATCAGTCTACTTAATAATGAAGATAATTTTATTATTCTAGATTTGGGTACAGCAACAACTTTTGATGTTATAGTTAAAAAAACTTATCTAGGAGGTATAATTGCACCAGGTGTAAAGATTTCTTTAAATACATTGTCAGATAGGGCAACATTAATTCCTAAATTAAATTTAAAAAAAATAAAAAAAGTTATTGGAATTGATACAATTTCAGCAGTAAGATCAGGTTTTTTTTGGGGTTATGCTGGTTTGATTGACAATATTATTAATTTGATTAAAAAAGAAACAAAAAAAACCTTTAAATTAGTACTTACTGGTGGATTTTCTGATTTATTTAAAGGATCAACGAAAAATAAATTAGTACACAACAGAGATATCACTATAAAAGGTCTGATAAAGATTTCTAAACTGATAAAATAAATGAAAGACGAACTATTATTCTGCCCGCTTGGAGGATCTGGAGAAATTGGTATGAATATGAACCTATTTGGGTATGGTCAGCCAGGAGATCATAAATGGATTATGGTAGATATAGGAGTTACATTTGCAGATGATACGATTCCTGGAATAGATCTTATTTATCCTGACCCAGGTTTTATTGTAGAAAGAAAAGATAACCTCCTTGGAATTGTTTTAACACATGCTCATGAAGATCACATAGGTGCAATCGCACATTTATGGCCAAAGTTGAGATGTAAAATTTATGCTACAGCATTTACAGCAGTATTAATAAAAGAAAAATTTAAAGAAAAAAATATAGATATAATAAAAGATTTACAAATTGTAGAATTAAATGGGCATGTTTCATTAGAACCATTTAACATTGAATATATAACTTTAACTCATTCTATTTTAGAACCAAATGGATTAAGAATCAAAACACCAGCAGGTTCTATTCTACATACTGGTGATTGGAAAGTTGATCCTAATCCTTTAGTAGGTGGAAATATAGATTCAAAAAGACTAAAAGAAATCGGGGATGAGGGTGTTATTGCTATGATTTGTGACTCAACGAATGTATTTAGTCCAGGTAGATCAGGTTCAGAATTAGACGTAAGAAAAAATTTATTAAATATTATGAGTCGATTAAAAAAAAAAATCATAATTACGTCGTTTGCATCAAATGTAGCTAGAATGGAAACTGCGTTTTATTGTGCTGAAAAAACTGGAAGACAAATTTCACTAGTAGGTAGATCAATGCATAGAATCTATAAAGCTGCGAGACAATGTGGTTATTTAAAAAATACAATTGAACCTATTGATCCTAGAGATGCAAAAAATTTTTCAAGAGATAAAATAGTTTACTTATGTACAGGAAGCCAAGGGGAACCTATGGGTGCCATGATGAGAATATCGAGCTATATTCATCCTGACGTTTTTATAGAAAAAGGTGATGCTGTTATTTTTTCTTCAAAAATAATTCCAGGCAATGAAAAGAAACTTTACAAACTACATAATCAACTTGTTAAAGATGGAATTGAAGTCATATCAGAAGAGACTGACTTTATACACGTTTCCGGCCATCCTAACAGAGAAGATCTAAAAGATATGTATCATTGGGTGAAACCTAAATGTGTAATTCCAGTTCATGGTGAACATAGACATATGATTGAACATATAAACTTTGCAAAAGAAATGCAGGTACCCCATCCAGTTCAAGTTGAAAATGGAGACATAGTAAAATTATACCCAGGTGAAAAGCCAGAAGTTTATGACAAAGCACCAAGTGGTAGATTGTACTTAGATGGTAATGTTAGTGTAGAAGAAGATTCAGAATCAATTAAAGATAGAAAAAATTTAGGCTCTAATGGATATTTAGAGATAACTATTTTGATTACACCAAAGGGAAATATACACAATAGTCCAATAACAACTTTTAGGGGTCTACCAATTTATGAAAAAGAAGAATTTATTTATGGTTTAGAAGATGAAATTGAAAAGACTACAAAATCATTTAAACTTGGTAATAAGAAACAAGAGTACAATCTTATCGATGCTTTAAAAATATCTTGTAGAAAATTTACTAAAGAAAAGACAGGAAAAAAACCTTTCACAAATATTAATTTAGTTAAAATTTAATGAGCCCAACAGGACTAGCTATAATTTATATTATAATATGGTGGATCGTATTTTTTGCAATTTTACCAATTGATGTAGAAAGAAAAAAAATGATTAAAATTGATGGTGAAGATCCTGGCTCACCTGAAAACCCAAAAATGTTGAAGAAATTCATTTATTGTACAGGTATAACAACAGTATTATTTGTAATAATTTATTTTTTAATGAAATTTGAATATTTAAATTTAAGAAATATAATAATCTAGCATGTATATTTCAAAGTCATTTATACCTATTTTAAAAAATAATCCGTCAGAAGCTAAAATTAAATCTCATCAATTAATGTTAAGAGTTGGAATGATAAAACAATCTTCAGCAGGTATTTATTCATGGCTACCTTTAGGTTTCAAAGTAATGAAAAAAATTGAAAAAATTGTCAAAGAAGAACAGAATAAAATTGGTGCTCAAGAAATTTTAATGCCAACGATACAAACAAGTGAAATATGGAAGGAAAGTGGCAGGTATGAAGATTATGGAGAAGAAATGCTAAGAATTAAAGACCGTCAAGGTCGTGAAATGCTTTTTGGCCCTACAAATGAGGAGCTGGTAACTGATATTTTCAGATCCTCTTTAAAATCTTATAAATCTCTTCCACAACTTTTATATCACATTCAATGGAAATTTAGAGACGAGATTAGACCTAGATTTGGAATTATGAGATGTAGAGAATTTTATATGAAAGATGCCTACTCATTTGACATAAATGACGAGGAAGCATTATTTTCATATAATAAATTTTATTTATCCTATTTAAAAACTTTCAACAGATTGGGTCTTATAGCTATTCCTATGGCTGCTGACACAGGACCAATCGGAGGAAACCTTTCTCACGAATTTATTATACTCGCTGAAACAGGTGAAAGTAAAATTTATGCTGATAAAAGAATTTTTGATGTAAAAAGTGAGGATACTAAATTGGAAAAAAAATCTCTTGAAGCATTAAGAAATAAGTTTGAAGAATTTTATTCAGTTACTGATGAAAAATTTAACAAAAATGAATTTGAAAAAAATGTAAAAGAAACAAATCGTCTTACAACTAAAGGTATTGAAGTTGGCCATATTTTTTATTTTGGTGATAAATATTCAAAACCGATGGGTGCATCAGTTGATCTTCCAGGAGGAAAAAAAGATTTTGTTAAAATGGGTTCTTACGGAATAGGTGTTTCAAGGTTAGTAGGAGCAATAATAGAGGCTAAATATGATGAAAAAAATGAAGTCATGAAATGGCCTATTTCTGTTGCTCCTTATGATGTATCAATAATTCCTATGATAAATAAAAATGATAACTCAGCACTTGATAAAGCTAGTAAAATCTATTTTGAGCTCGAGAAGAACAATATTGAGTCAATAATTGATGATAGCGATGAGAATATTTCATCAAAAATAAAAAAAATGAATCTAATAGGTGCTCCATATCAAATCATTATTGGGAAGCAATCAGATGGAGATTTGCTAGAATTTAAAGAAACCGGAGAAGAAGTACAAAAAATTAATTTGGCTGAAATTATTAAGATTATTAAAGAACAAAAAGTAAGAAATTGATTTCTACATTAGAAAAAGAAATTACATTTAGATTTTTAAAAGCTAGAAAAAAAGATGGCTTTCTTAACGTTATCTCTATTTTTTCATTTATAGGTATTAGCCTAGGTGTTGCAGTCCTAATAATTGTTATGTCGGTAATGAATGGATTTAGATCAGAATTAATTAATAAAATTGTCGGTTTCAATTCGCACATTACTGTTAAACCTTACGAAAGCCAAATAGATAAAAATTTGATTGATGAAAATCTCAAAAAAATTTCAAAAGATTTAATTTTTAGTAATTCCGGTGAGGCAATTATTATTAAAAGCGAAATATCAAAAGGTATTTTAATTAGAGGCTATGAAAATAGTGATTTTAAAAAACTAAAAATTTTTAATAATGAAAATTTTTTAGGTGATAATAAAGTTTTACTCAATAATCAAATTTCAATTGGTAAAGAATTAAGTTTTACTCTGGATTTAAAAGTAGGGGATAGTATCACTTTAATGTCATCTGTAGGAGTTGGAACAATCATTGGGAATTTACCAAAACAGAAAACTTTCTTAGTTTCCTCTATTTTTGAAAGTGGCTTAGTTGATTTTGATAATAATATTGCGTTTATTAATTTAAAAACTTTAGAAGATTTTTTTAATTTAAGAAACACAGATAGAATTTTAGAAATTTACTTAAATAATCCACAAAATATTGAGTATCAAAAATCAATTGTTCAAAATAATTTTCCAAATGAATTTGTATATACCTGGTCTGATATGAACAGCTCTTTATTTTCAGCTCTTAAAGTTGAAAGAAATGTAATGTTTATCATTTTATCGTTAATTATTATAGTAGCTGCCTTTAATATCATTTCTGGTTTAACTATTCTTGTAAAGAACAAGACACGTGATATAGCAATTTTAAAATCAATAGGAGTTCTAAACAAATCAATAGTAAAAATATTTTTTTTAATAGGAGTTGTCATAGGAACCTCTGCCACAATTTTTGGCATAATTTTAGGAGTAACATTTTCTTTATATGTAGAAGATATGAGAAAATTCTTGAGCTCAACTTTTAATATTAGTTTATTTCCAGAAGAAATTTACTTTTTAAGTTCTATGCCATCAGAAATTAATCCGTCATCTATTCTTCTAATTTCTATCAGCTCTATAATGATAACTATTATAGTTTCAATATTTCCAGCTTTAAAAGCTGCTAAATTAGATCCAATTAAAGCCCTTAAATATGAATAATATAATACAACTTTCAAATATAAATAAATCTTTTGATAATTCAAAAAAAATTAAAGTGCTTAAAAAAATATCGTTTAAGTTTCAAAAGGGAAAAATTTATTCTCTAATGGGTCCTTCAGGATCAGGAAAATCAACTCTTTTAAATTTACTTTCATTAATTGATAGACCGTCATCAGGATCAATCTTGATCGAAAATAAATTGATTAATTTTAACAACTCGAGCAAGAATGATATTTTAAGAGCAAAAAAAATTGGTATTATTTACCAACAAGATAACTTACTTCCAGATTTTACAGCTATAGAAAATATTTATTTAGCAGGTTTAAGTGCTGGTAATAACAAAGAAATGTCAAAGTCTAAGGCAAAAAATTTACTTAAAAAAGTCGGGCTAACTAAACGATCTGACCATTTTCCATCAGAACTTTCGGGAGGGGAGAAACAAAGAATATCAATTGCAAGAGCTTTAATTAATGACCCTCATATAATTTTAGCTGATGAACCAACAGGTAGTTTGGATTTAGAAACTGCAAAAGGAATTTTTGAACTCTTAAAGAGTCAACTAAATTCAAATAGATTAATAATTTTTGCAACTCATAATAGATTTTTTGCAGATAAGTCAGATTGCTTATTGGAAATGGTTAGTGGTAATATAAGAACTACTAATGACCGAGTCTAAAAATCAAAATTTTAATCATTTAAAAATTCACTCTCAATATTCTATATGTGAAGGTGCTGTGAAAATTGATGATTTAAAAGATTTTTCAAAGAATGAAAAGATAAAATCTTTAGGATTATGTGATACATCAAATTTATGCGGAGCTTTAGAATTTGCTGAAAAAATATCAAAATCAGGAACACAGCCTATTATTGGCACACAAATAAATTTTAAATTTGCTGATACAATAGGATTAATACCATTATTCGCTCTTAATGAAGATGGTTATAAAAAAATTATTAAACTATCTTCACAATCATATCTAGATATTGATCAACTGTCTGATCCTCACTTAAATTTTGATGAATTATTAAATGAAAATAAAGGTGTAGCGATATTTTCTGGAACTGTTCATGGTTTATTTGGTGAATTATTTAATAAAGGTAAATTTAATGAGATTAAAAATTTATATTTAAAATTAAAATCAAATTTTAATGATAAATTTTATATAGAAATCCAACGTCATGGAGATACCAATGAAAAAAGTTTCGAAAAGTTTAACTTAGGCTTATCTCTAGAATTAGAAATTCCAATTATAGCTACAAATGAAGTTTTTTATTTAAAGAAAGATACACACGAAGCACACGATGCATTAATTTGTATCAAAAACAAAACTTATATTAACGAGAAAAATAGATTAAAATTTACTGATCAACATTATTTTAAAAGTGATGCTGAAATGACAACTTTATTTAATGATATCCCAGAAGCTTTGAAAAATAACTACAATTTTCCACTCCGTTGCTCATTTAGACCTCTATCTTCTGATCCTATTTTGCCTAATATAAGTTCAGAAAAAGATGGTAATGCTGACCAAATTTTAATGAAAAACTCTTTTGAAGGTTTAAGAAAAAAATTTGAAAATATTTTTAAAATTAGTAATAAAAATCTTAAGTCTAATGAAGATTACCTTAATTACAAAGATAGATTAGAGCATGAATTAGATATTATAATTAAAATGAAATATTCGAGTTATTTTTTAATTGTTTCCGATTATATAAAATGGGCAAAAAAAAATGATATTCCAGTTGGACCTGGGAGAGGTTCTGGTGCAGGATCATTGGTCGCATGGTGTTTATCAATAACTGATGTTGATCCGATTAAATTTAATTTAATTTTTGAAAGATTTTTAAATCCTGACCGTATCTCAATGCCTGATTTTGACATAGATTTTTGTGAGGAAAAAAGAGATTTAGTTTTCGAATATCTTACAAAAAAATATAAAGACAGTGTCGCCCATATAATTACTTTTGGAAAATTAAAAGCAAGAATGGTTATAAGAGACGTTGGAAGAGTTTTAGGGTTACCCTATGGTTTTGTTGATAGCATTTCAAAAATGATACCTTTTGATCCCTCAAGACCTCAAAATCTAACAGAGTGTATTGCTGGTGAACCTAGATTGCAAAAATTAATTAAAGAAGATCCCAGAGTGAGAAAATTAACAGAACTCTCGCTCAAACTGGAGGGATTGAATAGAAACGTGGCTACTCATGCCGCAGGAGTGGTAATAGCAGACAAAAAACTTCAGGAAGTTGTACCTTTATATAAAGATTCTTCAGCTGATTTATTATTGCCATCAACTCAATTTGATATGTATTCGGCAGAAAACGCGGGTTTGATTAAATTTGATTTTTTAGGTCTAAAAACATTAACAGTCATTAACAACACCCAAAAACTTGTAAGAAAAAAAATTAAAGATTTTAATATTGAAAACATAAATTTTGACGATCAAAAAGTTTTTGATTTATTGTCTTCAGGTAAAACAGTAGGTCTATTTCAAATTGAAAGTGCTGGTATGAGAGAAGCACTTATTCAAATGAAACCAAATCATATAGAGGATATTATTGCTTTAGTGGCTTTATACAGACCTGGACCGATGAGTAATATTCCAACATATAATGATTGTAAGCACGGCAAACAAAACCCTGATTATTTACACCCATTGTTAGAGAATATTTTAAAACCAACTTATGGAGTAATTATATATCAAGAACAAGTAATGCAAATAGCTCAAAAATTATCAAATTTTACCGCTGGGCAAGCTGATATTTTAAGAAGAGCAATGGGTAAAAAAAAAAGAGCAGAATTAGAAAAACAAAAACAAAGTTTTATAGCTGGCGCTGTAGAAAATGGAATTAGCAAAGATATTGCGGCAGGAATATTTTTAAAAATTGAACCTTTTGCAGAATATGGTTTCAACAAAAGCCATGCTGCTGCATATGCAATAATTTCTTATCAAACAGCTTTTTTAAAAACGTATTATCCAAAAGAGTTTATCGCAGCTTCTATGACAATGGATATCTCTAATCAAAATAAACTTAGTGAATTTTATGAAGAATTGAAGAGACTGGATATTAGAATAGTGAGACCAGATATTAATGAATGTTTTGCAGACTTTAGAACAAGTGATGATAAATTTTATTATGCCCTAGGTGGTATCAAAGCGGTAGGTTATGAAGCAATTTCTAATATAATAAAAGAAAGAGAGATAAATGGAAATTTTAAATCTATAAGCGATTTTTTAAAAAGAATTAATCCAAAAGATATAAATAAATTGCAATTAGAAGGTTTGGTAAAATCTGGAGCATTTGATAATATTAACAATAATAGACAATCTCTATTCAATTCAATACCAAATTTTATTACCAAATCAAAAAATCTTTTTGATAATAAATCAGTAAATCAAATAGATTTATTTGGAGATAATGAGAGTCAAGAGTTAGAAATTATTACAAAAGTTGATGATTGGAAATTTGAAGAGAGATTATCTAAAGAATTTGAATCAGTTGGGTTTTTCATATCTAACCACCCATTAAATCAATATAAAGAAATATTTGATGATTATAACATTGTAAATTATCAAAATTTTAGTAGCAATGATGATTTAAAAAATGGAAATATTGCAGCAACTTTATTAAAAATTCAGGAGAGAAAGACTGCAAAAGGTAATACATATGCTGTTTTAAAACTTACTGATTTGTCCAGTGTATTTGAGTTATTCATTTTTTCAGATGTTTTAGAGTTAAACAGAGACATTTTAAAAGAAGGTAGATCTTTAATACTAACACTTATGAAATCTTTATCCAATGAAGATAATCGTTTTAAAAGAATTAATGTACAAAAAATTGTCTCCTTACA
>CACLEQ010000001.1:0-97171 GCA_902605995.1 uncultured Pelagibacteraceae bacterium | reverse complement strand
GATGACAAGACACTAGTAATGATTAGTGCCGTAAAGAGTTTAAATGCCAATTTTAAATATGATATCACTAATAAAAAATTAGAGCTCTATCCTACTAATGGTAAATTTGACTTTATAATCTCGTCATTTTCTAAAGATTGTGGACATTATAAATTTGATGATAATTACAAATGTAATATCTATAAACCTTTGATCTCCAGTAATTTAATTAATTAAATTGAGTAAAAGCATTAGCAAATTTTTCTGCTTCAAATAATTCCAGGTCATCTGCTTTTTCACCTAAGCCTAATGCAATAATTGGAATTTTATATCTTTTTGCTAAAGCCAAAAGGATACCTCCTTTTGCAGTACCATCTAATTTTGTCATCACAATACCTGTTATCGCAATGATTTTATTAAATTCTTCAACTTGATTGATGACATTTTGTCCTGATGTTGCATCCAAAACTAAAATAACGTCATGAGGTGCACTGGGATCTATTTTTTTTGTAACATTAGCTATCTTTTTATATTCTTCCATTAAATTTTTTTTATTTTGAAGTCTACCTGCTGTATCTATTAAGACTTGATTAAAATCATTCTTAATAGCTTCATCTACAGCCTTAAAAGCAACTGAGGCTGAATCAGCCCCTTGAGATGATTTCACGATTTTAACATCTATTTTATTTGCCCAATTTTCTAATTGTTCAATTGCAGCAGCACGAAAAGTATCTGAAGCTGCAAACATAACTTTATTGCCGTTAGTCTTCAATATCTTTCCTATTTTACCAATAGTTGTTGTTTTACCAACACCGTTAACTCCAGAAATTAAAATTGCATTAAGTTTTTCTTTTTTTTCAAAAAAAGAGTTATTTTCTAAAGGTTTCATCAAAGAAATTATATATTCTTTTAAAATGAAGTTTATCTCTTTAGATAAGTCTTTATTTGGATCAATTTTTTTTCTAGAAATTATCTCTTTTATTTCAGATGCAGCTTCAACTCCCACATCTGATTGAATTAAAAATTCTTCAATTCTATTTAAATTTTCATCGTTAATTTCTTTTTTAACGATTATTTCCTTAAGTCCAGATGTGAACGCTGATGCACTTTTTTTAAATCCGATTTTAAATTTATCAAATATGCCCATTATAATTTTATATTAATTTCTTTAATATCTGAAACAGGTCCTTTCATATGAATAGAATTTTTTTTATCTATAAAAATTGACAATTTTCCAGTTGAAAACTCTATGTCAGTTTTATTTCCTGTAAGACTATTTAATTTACCGGCATATGCGGTGGCACATGCTGCGGTTCCACATGCTTTAGTAAGACCAGCTCCTCTTTCCCACACATTAACTTTTATCAAATTTTTATTAATAATCTGTGCAATTGTTACGTTGCATTTTTCTGGGAAAATTTCATGATGTTCTATCTCAGGACCAATTTTTTCTATATTAAAATCTTCAATCTTTTTTACAAAAAAAATAATATGTGGATTACCAACATTAATTGCTGTGCCGCCTAAATGTTCATTATTATTTGTGTCAACAATTTTGATATTCAAATTTTTTGTATCCATTTCTTTTGATAAGGGTATTTCGTTCCATTTTAACTTTGCTTTACCAATTTCAGTTATAACAATTTTTTTTTCTAATATTTGAGATTTTAATTTTCCAGATAGTGTATTCAAAATTATAGATTTGCTATTTTTCTCTTTTGAAATTAAGTCTGCAACACATCTCGTTCCATTTCCACACGCTCCAGACTCCCCTCCATCTGAATTAAAAAATCTTAAACTTGCATCTGCAAAACTATCAGGATCAATGAATATTAGCTGATCACAGCCGATAAAATTTCTATCGCAAATTTTAATTATTTGATCTTTTGTTAAATTGGTAATTTCTTGTCTATTATCGATAATTACAAAGTCATTACCTAATCCATCCATTTTAAAAGCTTTGAAGTCCATATATAGTTATTAACTTATTTATTGACTTTTTGAACCTCTATTATAGTTTGTGGCAGTTTCCGCAAAAACATTAAATTTGCGGTGTCTTTGGAAACAAAGAGATCGACACTAGTCAGCGAGGGTTCGCCCACTAGTGCGATTGCTGCTGTGTGTAATAAATATGTTTGAAAATTTAACAAATAAATTTGAGGAAGTTTTTTCCTCTTTAAAAAAGGCCCCATCACTTGATGAAAATCAAGTTGATGAAGGGTTAAGAGGTATAAGACAAGCTTTACTAGAGGCTGATGTCTCTCTTGAAGTTGCTAAAGATTTTATCGGAAGAGTTAAACCAAAAGCCTTGGGTCAAGAAATTATTAGATCAACATCACCTGGGGACATGGTAGTCAAGATTGTTTATGATGAATTAGTTAATCTTTTAGGTGAAAAAAATAACGATGTAAATTTGAATGCTGTTCCACCTGTACCAATGATGTTAGTTGGGTTACAAGGCTCTGGTAAAACCACCACAACTGCTAAACTTGCAAGATATTTAGAAAACACAAAAAAAAAGAAAGTAATGATGGTCAGCTTAGATGTCTATAGACCAGCTGCTCAAGAGCAATTAAAATCTTTAGGTGAACAAAACAATATTTTAACTCTTCCAATAATTGAAGGTCAACAACCAACTGATATTTGTCAAAGAGCAATAAGTGCAGCCAATTTAAATGGTGCTGATATTATCTTATTTGATACTGCTGGTAGAACACAAATTGATTTGCAGATGATGAGTGAAATTAAACAAATCGAAAATAGTATTAAACCTGCAGAGACATTTTTAGTCGCCGACTCACTTACTGGACAAGTAGCAGCATCGGTAGCAAAAGAATTTAAGAATACAGTAAATTTATCTGGGATTATTTTAACAAGAGCAGATGGTGATGCCAGAGGTGGGGCTGCTGTAAGTATGAAATTTGTTTCAGAGGTTCCAATTAAATTTTTAGGTATTGGTGAAAAAATTGAAAATTTAGAAGTATTTCATCCAGATAGAATTGCAAATAGAATTCTTGGCATGGGAGATATCGTATCTCTTGTAGAAAAAGCTGCCCAAGATTTAGGTGAAGAAAATATAAAAAAAGCTGAGGAAAATCTTAAAAAAGGACAGTTTTCAATGCAAGATTATTTAATTCAACTGAGACAAATGAAAAAAATGGGAGGTATTGAGGGTGTTATGTCATTTATGCCAGGTGTTTCAAAAGTTAAATCTCAAATGGATGCAGCTGGAATTGATGAGAGCGTTATTACGAAGAACGAGGCTATAATTTTATCAATGACTAAAAAAGAAAGAGATAACCCAAAAATAATTGACGGTTCTAGAAAAAAAAGAATTGCTAATGGTTCAGGGACTGACCCAGCCACTATCAATAAATTGTTGAAACAATTTAAAATGATGTCTGAAATGATGAAGAAGATGTCAAAAGGAAATCTGAAGGGTATGACTGACAAAGGAATACCTCCAGAATTATTTAACCAGCTAAAATAAAAAAGGAGAGCAAATGTTAAAACTAAGATTATCTAGGGGCGGTACAAAAAAGAGACCTGTTTACAGGGTCGTTGTAGCAGACAGTCGATTTTCTAGAGACGGAAGATTTATAGAGAAAGTAGGTTTTTTTAATCCATTATTACCAAAAGAGAAAAAAGAGAGAATAGGATTAGAAGCCGAAAGAATTAAATACTGGTTGAGTCAGGGTGCACAACCAACAACTAGGGTAGCAAGGATTTTGGGTGAAAATGAATTAATGTCGATGCCAGCAAATGGTAATAACCCTCAAAAAGCGATTCCGAAAAAGGATAGAAAAAAAGAGGGTTCTGAGGAAGCTCCAAAAGCAGAAGCTAAAAAAGAGGAAGCTCCAAAAGCAGAAGCTAAAAAAGAGGAAAATAAATAAGGCGAAAATTATTTATGTTACAAGCACAAATATTTACACTTTATCCAGAAATTTTTCCTGGGCCATTAAATAAAGGCCTTTATGGTAAAGCAATGAAGGAAAAATTATGGAGTTTAAATGTGATTAATATAAGAGATGCAGCAACAGATAAACATAAAACGGTTGATGATACTCCTTATGGTGGTGGGACTGGAATGTTATTAAAACCAGATGTTTTAGCAAATTCAATTGATAAAAATGTTAATAAAAAAGATAGAATTTTTTATCTTTCACCCAGAGGTAAGATATTTAATCAAAAGCTTGCACAAGACTTATCAAAAGAAAAATCATTTTCGCTAATTTGTGGGCATTTTGAAGGTGTTGATGAAAGAATTTTGGCTACAAGAAATATAGAGGAATTAAGTGTGGGAGATTATGTATTATCTGGAGGAGAAACTGCAGCTTTAATTGTAATTGATAGCATTTTAAGGCTTTTACCTGGAGTATTAGGAAATGATAAATCAGTTTCTGAAGAAACTTTTGGAAATGGTCTTTTAGAGTATCCTCAATACACAAAACCTCAAGTTTGGGAGGAAAAATCCGTACCAGACGTCTTATTATCTGGTGATCACAATAAAATTAAAGACTGGCGTTTATCCCAATCAGAGGCTATAACACGCGTCCGAAGACCAGATTTATGGCAAAAATATAAGAAAGATTAAATTGCAAAATATTAACATGAAAACGATAGAAGAAATAAACAAGCACAATGTAAAAAAAATTCTTTCTGAAAAAAAAATCCCAGCATTTTTCCCAGGAGATGTTGTTAAAGTTGGAGTGAGGATAACAGAGGGTAAAAAGGAGAGAATTCAATATTTCGAGGGTGTCTGTATAGCTAAAAAAAATCGAGACTTAAACTCCTCTTTTACAGTTAGAAAAATTTCTTTTGGAGAAGGTGTTGAAAGAACTTTTCCTTTGTATGGTACGTTAATTGATTCAATAAAAGTTATTCGATCTGGAAAAGTCAGAAGAGCTAAACTTTATTATTTAAGAGATAGAACAGGAAAATCAGCAAGAATAGCTGAAAAAATAAGAAAAAAAATTGGTATTGATATTGATGTAAAACCTGAGTCAGTAACTGAAGATAATTTAGCATCCATTTCTCCAGAACCAGTTGTTAAATCTGATACAGCGCCAAAAAAAGATGAAACACCCAAAGAAGAAGCTCAAAAAGGTGAAAAAATTAAGACTGAAGCTAAAAAGCCTGAAAACTCAGAAGTTGATGTAAAAAAAGACGCATTAAAAACTGAAAAAAAACTTGAAAGTGCTTCAGAAAAAAAATAATTTTTTTTTCAATGTCTCAAACTCTTTACGATAAAATTTGGAAAAATCATTTAGTTGATCAGCAACCTGATGGAACAGCTTTGTTATTTGTTGATAGACACCTAGTTCATGAGGTAACTAGTCCCCAAGCTTTTGAGGGTCTTAGAAATTCAAGACGAGAGGTTAGACATCCAAAATTAACTTTAGCGGTTGCAGATCATAATGTTCCAACAACTGATAGATCTATAGGAATTTCTGATCATGAGTCTAAAATTCAAGTTGATACATTAGAAAATAATTGTAAAGAATTTGGTATCCAACTATTTGGTATGAATGACAAAAGACAAGGTATAGTTCATATTATAGGTCCTGAGCAAGGTTTTACTCAACCTGGCACAGTAATTGTTTGTGGTGATAGTCATACAGCTACTCATGGTGCATTCGGTGCTTTAGCATTTGGAATTGGAACCTCTGAAGTAGAACACGTTTTAGCAACACAAACCTTAGTTCAAAAAAAAGCAAAAAATTTTAGAATTAATGTAAGTGGCAAACTTCCATTAGGTGTTACGTCTAAGGATGTAATTCTTCAAATAATCGGCAAAATAGGAACAGCAGGCGGAACAGGATGTGTTATAGAATATGCGGGGGATCTGATAAAGTCATTGAGCGTTGAACAAAGAATGACAATTTGTAATATGACGATTGAAGGTGGAGCTAGAGCAGGACTAATAGCTCCAGATGAAAAAATCTTTAAATATTTAGAAGGTAAGCCAATGTCCCCTAAAGGAGATAACTGGAATAAAGCACTAAAGTATTGGAGAAGTTTAAATACTGATGATGGCGCAGAATTTGATAAAGAGGTTAATCTTAAAGCAGAAGAAATCTTACCCATGATAACTTGGGGAACATCACCTCAAGATGTAATTACAATAGATGAAAATGTCCCAAACCCAAACAACGAAAAAGATGAAGATAGAAAAAATTCATTAGAAAGATCTTTAAATTATATGGGACTAAAACCAAATATGGCAGCAAAAGATATTAAAATAGACAAAGTTTTTATTGGTAGTTGCACTAATGGAAGAATAGAAGATTTAAGAGAGGCAGCAAAAATATTAAAAGATAAAAAAATAGCCTCCCATGTTCATGCGATGGTAGTACCTGGCTCTGGATTAGTAAAAGAACAAGCCGAGCAAGAGGGGTTAGATAAAATTTTTATTAATTCTGGATTTGAATGGAGACAGCCAGGGTGCTCAATGTGTTTAGCTATGAATGCTGATAAACTAAAACCGGAAGAAAGATGTGCCTCAACATCTAATAGAAACTTTGAAGGACGACAAGGAAGAGGTGGAAGAACACATTTAGTAAGTCCAGGTATGGCCGCTGCAGCCGCTATTTCAGGCAATCTTGACGATGTAAGAAAGTACCAAAATTAGAATGCAAAAATTCAATACCCTAAAAAGCATTCCAGCATATCTACCTATAGTTAACATAGATACTGATATGATAATTCCAAAGCAGTTCTTAAAAACAATTAAGAGAACAGGTTTAGGAAAAAATTTATTTTTTGAGATGAGATATGATGATCAGGGTAAAGAAAATAGTGATTTTATTTTAAATCAAACTCCATTTAATAATTCTAAAATTTTGATTACAGGAAAAAATTTTGGTTGTGGTTCATCTAGAGAACATGCTCCATGGGCATTGTTAGACTTTGGCATTACTTGTGTAATAAGTTCTAGTTTTGCAGATATTTTTTATAATAACTGTTTTAAAAATGGAATTTTGCCTATCATTCTTAATAATGAAAAAATTAAAGAACTTTCTGAGTATGCTAATCGAAAAGAGGAAATTTCAGTAGATCTTTTTGAGGAAAAGATTATTTATGGAAATAATGAAATAATATTTCAAATAGACTCTTTTAAAAAAAAATGCCTTTTAGAAGGCCTGGATGATATTGCTCTTTCTTTAAAAAAAAGTGAAAAAATAAAAGATTTTGAAAAAATCTTAAAAAGCGAAAAGCCATGGATTTTTAATGATTAAGGTAAAAAAAAGAAAAATTCTTTTACTTCCTGGAGACGGTATAGGACCTGAAGTTATTAGCGAGGTAAAAAAAATTATCACTTGGTTTAATAAAAAAAAATCTCTTGATTTTGAAATTGATGAAGATCTTGCGGGAGGTTGTTCATTTGATAAACATGGAACTCCAATTACAGATGAAGTTTTTTATAAAGCATTAGAAAGTGCTGCAGTAATGTTGGGTGCTGTAGGGGGTCCCAAATGGGATAATGTAGAATTTTCAAAAAAACCTGAAAGAGCTTTATTAAAATTAAGAAAAGAATTAAAATTATTTGCTAATTTGAGACCAGCGATATGTTTTAAGCAATTGGTTGATGCATCAACATTAAAACCAGAAATCGTTTCAGGTCTAGATATAATGATAGTAAGAGAATTGACAGGTGGGATATATTTTGGTGAACCTCGTGGCATTAAACCTATAGAAAACGGTGAACGAAAAGGTATTAACACACATACTTATACAAGCAGTGAAATAATTAGAGTAGCAAAAATTGCTTTCGATTTAGCAAAAAAAAGGTCAAATAAAGTAACTTCTTGTGAAAAGTCAAATGTTATGGAGGCTGGTCAACTTTGGAAAGAGGAGGTACAAGCTTTACATGAAAAGGAGTATAAAGATGTAGAGTTAAACCATATGCTTGCAGACAATTGTGCCATGCAGTTATTAAGAAATCCAAAACAATTTGATGTAATTGTAACAGATAATTTATTTGGAGATATGTTGTCTGATCAGGCCTCAATGTTAACAGGATCATTAGGTCTTTTACCTTCAGCATCTTTAGGAGCTAAAAATAAGGACGGAGAGATGAGAGCGATGTATGAACCCATTCATGGTTCTGCACCAGATATAGCGGGAAAGGGGGTTGCTAACCCCATTGCCACAATACTTAGTTTTGCGATGGCTTTAAGATATTCATTAGAACTTGATAAAGAGGCAGAAGAGCTAGAAAAAGCAGTTCAAAACGTATTAAATGAGGGTCTAAGAACTAAAGATATTTTATCTAAGGGTATGAAGGAAGTATCAACATCACAAATGGGTGATGCGATAATTTCAAAATTGCAATAATTAATTAATTATTTTAAACTTATATTATGCCAACCTATACAGCACCAGTTGAAGATATGATGTTTCTTTTTGAAAAATTGAGAGATAACAAAAATTATAATGAATTAGAAAAGTACAAAGAAGTCAGTCCTGATCTAGTCAAAGATATATTAGAGGAGGCTGCAAAGATAAATCAAAATTTAATTTTACCACTTGCAAAAGCAGGAGATGAAAGTCCTGCAATTTTAGAAAATGGCATCGTAAGAACTCCTCCTGGTTATAAAGAGGCTTACCAAAAATATATTGAAGATGGCTGGACTTCATTATCTTGTGATCCAAAATATGGTGGACAAGGAATGCCTAGAACCGTAAGTGCTTTTTTTGATGAAATGATATCATCAGCTAGTTTGGCATTTAAGCTTTATAGCGAGCTAACACTTGGCGCATATAACTGTATTCATCATCATGCAACAGATGAAATTAAAGATAAATTTCTTCCCAAAATGGTTCAGGGCAAGTGGAGTGGTACAATGTGCTTGACTGAACCAGTCTGTGGTACAGATTTGGGTTTACTTAAAACAAAAGCTGTAGAGCAATCAGATGGAACATATAAGATTTCAGGTCAAAAAATATTTATTACTTCTGGCGATCATGATTTAACTGAAAATATTATTCATTTGGTGATTGCTAGAGCAATAGACTCACCTAAAGGAACTAAAGGAATTAGTTTATTTTTAGTACCAAAATTTATTGTAAAAGAAAATGGAGCAATTGGTGCGAGGAATGGAATATCCACAGGTTCAATAGAGTCAAAAATGGGAATTAAAGGTTCAGCTACTTGTGTCTTAAATTTTGATGACTCTGTTGGATATATGATTGGCCCAAAAAATAAAGGTCTAAGTCAAATGTTCACAATGATGAATCTAGAGAGGATAGTTGTTGGAATCCAAGGTTTAGGAGTTTCAGAAATCGCTTATCAGAATTCTTTAAGTTATGCTAAAGACAGAAAGCAAGGAAAAAGCAATAATAATAAATCTCAAAATGGAAGTGCTGATTCTATTATTGAACATGCAGATATTAGGAAAACTTTATTAAATATGAAGTCAATAATTGAAGGAGAAAGAGCCTTATGTTTTTGGTTATCACAACAAACTGAGGTAAGCTTAAATCATAATGATCATAACATTAAACAAGATGCATCAGATATGGTTTCACTAATGACACCAGTTGTAAAATCTTTATTTTCAGATTTAGGAATGGAAATTACAAGTGATGCAATGCAAATATTCGGAGGATATGGTTATACAAAAGATCAAGGTATAGAGCAATTATATAGAGATAATCGGATTACACCAATTTATGAGGGAACAAATTCTGTACAAGCTGCTGACTTAGTTTTTAGAAAATTATCAAATAAAAATGGAAACATAATTAACAAATTTTTAGATCTCATTAAATCTGAAACTGATTCAAATAACGAGAAAGTAATGCCATTTGTGAAAGAATTTAATCATTATTTAGATATCTTAAAAAAGTTTAGTGAGTGGACAATTGAGAGAACTGAGACCAATAAAGATGATGTAAGTGCTGCCGCTAATGATTATTTAAAGACTCTTGGTTACATATCAGTAGCATTTGCTTGGATCAAGGTTCTCAATGTAAGTTTTAATTATTATGAGGAAAATCAAAAATTTTATGATGATAAAATTAATACAGCAAAATTTTATTTTGATAAAATTCTACCTAGGGCTGAACAACACTATAAAACTGCTATCTCAGGAAGTTCCAATATAATGAATTTTAAATTTAATTAAAGTGAACCATTTCGAAACAAATTTAAATAAAAATAAAGCTAATTATGTTCCTTTAACGCCTTTGTCTTTTTTAGAAAGAGCAAAGGATATTTACCCCAATTATGAGGCTCTTGTTTATGAAGACCGAAAATACACTTGGAATGATATTTATAAAAGAGTAACCAAATTTGCAAGTGCACTAGAAAAAATAGGGGTAAGCAAAGGTGATACAGTTTCTTTTTTAGCTTTTAATACACCAGAAATTTTTGAAGCTCATTATTCAGTTCCTATGACAGGGGCAGTTTTAAATACTATAAATATAAGATTGGATGCTAATACCATCTCTTATATTTTAAATCACAGTGATGCAAAAGTATTAGTTGTAGATAGACAGCTTCATATAGAAGTTAAAAAAGCTTTAAGTAAATTGGATAAAAAAATTATAATAATTGATATCAATGACCAGTTTGCAGACCAATCTAAATTAGAGAAAATTGGTGAATTAGAATATGAGAGTTTTTTAAAAACAGGTGATGATGATTATAAATGGAAAATGCCTGATGATGAATGGCAAGCTATATCATTAAGTTATACTTCAGGAACAACTGGAAATCCAAAAGGAGTTGTGTATCATCATCGAGGTTCATACCTTATGTCTACTGGAAGTGCAGTTGCATGGAATATGCCTAATAGATTAAATTTTTTAACTGTTGTTCCAATGTTCCATTGTAATGGTTGGTGTTATCCATGGACTGTTCCAATGCTGAATGGAAGAACAATTTGCCTTAGAAATATAGATATAAAAAAAATCTTTCAATTAATAGATGAGTATGACGTCACTCATTTCGGTGGAGCTCCCATAGTTTTAAATATGATAACAGGTGCTCCTGAAAGTGAAAAAAAAAAATTAAAACAGAAAGTCCACGTTCTAACAGCTGGAGCTCCCCCACCAAGTATAATTTTTAAAAAAATGAAAACACTTGGATTTGAAGTAATGCATGTTTATGGTTTAACAGAAACTTATGGTCATGTTACTCAATGTGCTTGGAATAATGAGTGGAACGAACTCGATGAAGACAAACAGAATGAAATTAAGGCCAGACAAGGTGTTAGGTATCCTAATCTTGAAGGTGCCACTATTATGGATCCTGAAACGATGAAAGAGGTTCCAAAAGATGGAAAAACAATGGGTGAAATTATGCTTAGAGGCAATGTAGTTATGAAGGGGTACTTTAAAGATAAAGTGGCTACAGAAAAAGCTATGGCAGGGGGATGGTTTCATTCAGGAGATTTAGCTGTAATTCATCCTGATGGCTATGTAAAAATTCAAGATAGATCAAAAGATATAATTATTTCAGGAGGGGAAAATATATCTTCGATAGAAATTGAAAATACACTATCGAAACATCCTTCAGTATCTATTGCCGCTGTAGTGGCCAAACCTGATGAAAAGTGGGGCGAAGTTCCATGCGCATTTATCGAAATGGTTAAAGATAAACCCGTTAGTGAAAAAGATTTAATTGATTTTTGCAAAGAAACATTGGCTGGGTTTAAAGTTCCAAAACAAGTGGTTTTTTGTGAGTTACCAAAAACTTCTACTGGTAAAATCCAAAAATTTGAATTAAGAAAAAAATTCTAACAAGTAACTATATTTAATATTGAAAAATTACATGAAATAGTAGACAAGGTCTATACTTTTAAAAAATGAAAAATTTTCCAATTATAAAATCAAGAAGGTTAAGAAGCACTCCTTACACTGACAGGATAGAGTCACACGGCGTAAGTAGCTATACAGTTTATAATCATATGTTATTACCTGCAACTTTCAAATCTTTGGAGTCTGATTACAAACATTTAAAAAAATTTGTGCAGGTCTGGGATGTTGCCGCCGAAAGACAAGTTGAAATAACAGGGAAAGACTCATCTGAATTAGTTCAATTAATGACCTGTAGAGATTTATCAAAATCAAAAATTGGTAGATGCTATTACGCCCCTTTAATTGATAATGAGGGTTTTTTGGTAAATGATCCAATAATTAATAAATTAGCTGAGGATAAGTGGTGGCTTTCTATTGCAGATTCTGATGTAATTTTTTTTGCTAAAGGACTCGCAGCTGGAAATAAATTTAAAGTAGAAATTAAAGAACCAAATGTAAATATTTTAGCAGTACAAGGTCCGCTTTCAGACGATTTAATGTCTAAGTTATTTGGTGAAGAAATAAGAGAACTGAAATTTTTTAATTTTAAGTATTTTGATTTTAGAGGAAAGAAATATTTCATTGCAAGATCGGGATGGTCAAAACAAGGTGGTTATGAAATTTACGTTGAAGACAATATTGCTGGTCAAGATTTATATGATTATCTTTTTGAGTATGGAACAGAATATAATGTTAAAGCAGGATGTCCAAATCTAATTGAAAGAATCGAGTCTGCTTTGTTATCTTACGGGAACGATTTTGATAATAGAGATAATCCTTTTGAGGCAAATTTTGATAGATTTATAAATTTAGAGTCTAACGTTAATTTTTTAGGAAAAGAAAAGCTCACCGAGATTAAACAAAATGGTATAAACAGAAAATTAATGGGTGTAAAAATTGATCATAATAAAATTGATATGTATTGTGAGAAAACCTTATATGATGATAATAATAATATAATTGGATATGTTAGATCAGCAGCTTACTCCCCAACTTTTAAAAAAGTTATTGGAATTGCAATGATCAATAAACCCTACTGGGAAAAAAAGGATCAATTTAGAATAGAAATTGACGAAAAAATATATGTAGGAACAGTTTGCGATTTACCTTTCATCTAGTATAAAACTTTAATCATGAATATCGCAATTGTAGGAGCAACAGGAAATGTTGGAAGAAAAACTTTAGAAGTACTAGAAAGAAAGAATATATCTTTTAATAATATATTTTTATTAGCCTCATCAAAAAGCGTTGGCACTAAAATTTTTTTTAAAAGCAAAGAATATACGGTTACCGACTTAGAGAATTTTGATTTTTCAAAAGCAAAAATTATTTTTTTTGCTGCTGGAAAAAAAATTTCAGAAAAATTTGCTTCTAAAGCTGCTAAAAGTTCTTTGGTAATTGACAATTCAAGTTATTATAGGATGGATCCAGATGTTCCTCTTATAGTGCCACAAGTAAACTCAAATGACTTAAATAAAATAAAAAAAAATATTATTGCAAATCCAAATTGCTCAACAGCACAGCTTGTGATTGCCCTGAAACCTCTTCATGACTTATTCAAAATAAAAAGACTAGTTGTTTCAACTTATCAATCAGTCTCAGGCGGTGGCAAAGCTCCTATGGATGAACTCCTCGAACAAACTAAACTAATCCTAGATAATAAGAAAGTTAGTTCCAAAAACTTTACTAAACAAATAGCATTTAATATTATTCCACATATTGATGTTTTTTCTGATGATGGATACACAAAAGAAGAAATTAAAATGACCAATGAAACAAAAAAAATTTTAGACTCAAAAATAGACTTAACAGCCACTTGCGTAAGAATACCAGTTTCGGTTTCTCACTCAGAGTCTGTCAATATTCAATTCGAGAAACCATTTACCTTAAAACAAGTTAAGGAGGCCTTAGACAATTTTGAGGGGTGTAAAGTGGTTGACGAGCGATCTGATGGTGGCTATTCAACTCCAGTTGATGCAGAGGGTAGAGATGAAACTTTTATTTCAAGAATTAGAGAAGATAAAACAATTAAAAATGGATTAAATTTATGGATTGTTTCTGATAATCTTTTAAGAGGCGCTGCTTTAAACTCTGTTGAAATTGCAGAAACTTTAATTAAAAACAATTTTTATGGAAGATAAAAAACCACTTTCTCCCCATATTCAGATTTATAGATGGCACATTTCATCTTTAGTTTCAATAACTCATAGAATAACCGGTGTAATTAACATTATATTAATAACTATAATTTGTATTTGGGTTTCTTTACTTCTTCTTGGTGAAAGCAATTACGAAGTAATAAAATATTTTTTAAGTTCATTATTAGGAAAATTTTTTATTTTAGGTCTTACGTGGTCTTTTTCTTTTCAAGTATTAAGTGAGGTAAGACATTTAATTATGGATTTTGGTTATGGATTTGAATTGCGTACATCAAAAGTAACTGGATTGATAGTTATAATTGGATCAATAGTTTTAACAATTTTTTTTTATTTTATTGGAAAAAATTTTATTTAAATGATTAAAGCAACCAAAAAATGGATCTTTTTAAAAGTGAGTGGGGCTTTGCTAGTTCCATTGATGATTTGGTTCGTTATTAATTTTATCGCTATTTATGATCAAAATTTTGAAATAGTAGTAAATTTTTATAATGAGCCTTTTTCAAAGTTTTTATTCAGTATTTTTATAGTAAATGCTTATTTCTTTTCAGCACTTAGTATTAGTGAGGTTTTTGAGGATTATATAAAGAATTATAAAAAAAAAAATGTCGCAAACAGGTTTTTATTCGTCTCTTCGGTGGTAATTCCGTTAATTACAATTATATTATTAACTTTATTATGAGTTCTTATAAAATTATAGATCATGAGTATGATGTAGTAGTATTGGGAGCAGGTGGATCTGGCTTGAGAGCTGCGGTTGGTTTAAGTGAAGCTGGATTGCAGACCGCATGTATTTCTAAAGTATTTCCTACTAGAAGTCATACCTCAGCTGCACAAGGTGGTATCTCAGCAGCTCTTGGTAATATGGGCGAAGATGATTGGCGTTGGCATATGTATGATACTGTAAAAGGTGCAGATTGGTTAGGCGACCAAGATAGTATAGAGTATCTTTGTAAAGAGGCACCAAAAGCAGTTATTGAGTTGGAAAAATACGGCGTCCCTTTCAGTAGAACTGAAGATGGAAAAATTTATCAGAGACCATTTGGTGGAATGACAAAAAATTATGGAAATGGAATTGTACAAAGAACCTGTGCTGCAGCTGATAGAACAGGTCATGCAATTCTTCACACTTTGTATGGTCAAGCTTTAAAACATAAAACAGAATTTTTTATTGAGTATTTTGCATTAGATTTATTAATGAAAGATGGGGAATGCAAAGGGCTTATAGCTTGGAACTTAAACGATGGTACTATTCACAGATTTAGATCACATGCAGTAATAATTGCTACTGGGGGTTATGGCAAAGTATATTATTCAGCAACATCTGCACATACATGTACTGGGGATGGCAATGCTATGGTTTTAAGAGCAGGGTTACCTTTACAAGATATGGAATTTGTACAATTTCACCCGACTGGAATTTACGGTCATGGAACTTTAATTTCAGAAGGAGTTCGAGGTGAAGGTGGATACTTAGTAAATTCTAAAGGCGAGAGATTTATGGAAAGATATGCACCAAAAGCTAAAGATTTAGCTTCAAGGGATGTTGTGAGCAGATCAATGTCTATAGAAATAAATGAAGGTCGTGGAGTAGGAAAGGATGGTGACCATGTTCATTTACATTTAAGCCACTTAGATAAAGAAGTTATTGACTCTAGGTTACCAGGTATAACTGAGGCAGCTAGATTATTCGCAAATGTTGACGTAACGAAAGAGCCAATTCCAGTTGTTCCCACAGTTCATTATAATATGGGAGGGATACCAACTAATTACAAAGCAGAGGTATTAACAGTAAATGGATCTGAAAAAACAGTACCTGGATTGATGGCAATTGGGGAGGCAGCGTGTGTATCTGTTCATGGTGCTAATAGGCTAGGCTCTAACTCATTAATAGATTTAGTAGTTTTTGGAAGAGCTGCTGCCAAAAGGGCTGCTGAATTAATTAAACCAGGAATGCCTCATGAAGAGATTAGTGAGACAGAAACTCAAAAATGTTTAGATCGATTTGATAATTTAAGAAACGCTAATGGTGAAAACAGCACTGCCGAGCTTAGACTTTCGATGCAAAAGACAATGCAATCAAAATGTGCAGTATTTAGAACTGAAAAAAATTTAAAAGAGGGAGTTGAGCAAATTAGAAAAACCTATGATGATATGAGCTCTATTTCAGTAAAAGACAAATCATTGATTTTTAATACAGATTTAGTTGAGACTTTAGAGTTTGATAATTTAATTAGACAAGCAGTAACTACAGTGGACTCTGCTTATCATAGAAAAGAAAGCAGGGGAGCTCACGCAAGAGAGGATTACCCTAAGAGAGATGATGATAAATTCATGCAACATACGCTTGCTTGGTGTGATGGTAAAGAGACTAAAATAAGTTATAGAGATGTTCATAAATCTACTCTTACAAATGATGTGCAATATTTTCCACCACAAGAGCGAATTTATTAATGGTTCAATTAAATTTACCTAAAAACTCAAGAGTTATAAAAGGTAAATATTTTAAAGACAAAACAGGTTCTAAAAATTTAAAAAAAGTGAATGTCTACAGATGGGACCCTTCAAATGGAGATAATCCTAGAATTGATACTTATGAAGTTGATATGGATAATTGTCCCTCAAAAGTGTTAGACGTTCTAAATAAAATAAAAAATGAAATCGACCCAACTTTAGCTTATAGAAGATCTTGTGCTCATGGAGTTTGCGGATCATGTGCGATGAATATGGGTGGAAAAAATGGTTTAGCATGTACAACTCCACATTCTGAAATAGACGGAGATATAGATATTTATCCTTTGCCTCATCTAAAGGTGAAAAAAGATCTTATAGGTGATTTAGACGGATTATATAAACAATATAAATCAATAGAACCATGGCTTAAATCAAATTCGAAATCTGAAACTAAAGAAATTATACAATCTAAAAAAGATAGAGAAAAACTTGATGGTGCTTATGAGTGCATTATGTGTGCATGTTGTTCAACATCTTGTCCAAGTTATTGGTGGAATGGAGATAAGTACTTAGGTCCAGCTGTCTTACTTCAAGCTTATAGGTGGATTATAGATAGCAGAGACAGTGAGAGGGAAGCTAGATTAAAAAAAGTAGCAGACGAACTAAAACTTTATAGGTGTCATACTATTTTGAATTGTACCAGTGCTTGCCCTAAAGGCCTTAACCCAGCTAAAGCTATTGCTGAAATTAAAAAGATGTTAGCTACATCTAATCTTTAAATAAAACTTTTTTCAGATTATTTGCAGATGTTAGCATTATAGATAAAATTTGTTTAAGATCATTTATATCTTTTCTACTTTTGGCTGTATGTGTAGATAAACAAAAACATAATTCATTATTTGCATTTGAAATTGGAACAGAAAGACCAACCATACCATTAAACCACTCCTCGTCATCAAAAGCATATCCCTGATTTCTAATTTTTTTTAATTCTTTTTTGAATTGGGAAATTTCAGTAATAGTATTTCTAGCTGTTTTAGGTGTTTTAATATTTCTAAAAATTTGAATTACTTTATTCTCCTCTATCGAAGATAAATATAATTTCCCAGATGCAGATGCATGTAGCGGAAGGTGATCTCCTGCCTCTAAATTCAATTGCATGGGCCAATGAAATTCTATTCTATCAAAATAAACAAGTTTAGTTCCTATTGGCATTGATAGACTGACTGTCTCTTCAATGTCATTAGTTAACTTTCTTAAGTAAGATCTTCTTAAGGTAAAATTTGGCTCGTAAGGCAAGCTTTTTAATATTAAATTTCTCATTTTTGGACCAGGTAAATATTTTCGAGCACTACTTGCTACTAGATATTTCTCCTCACACAAAGTCTCAATATGTCTATAAATAGTTGGTAAAGGTATTTTTAATTTGTGAGAAATTTTTTTTGCAGTAAAATTATTAGGGTCAACTATTATTTCTTCTAATATATTTAATATTCTTCTAGGTGATGTTCTACTAGTTGTTTCTGTCATTTAAATTTCCCTTCTGAAAAAATTTAAGACAAAACTGGAATTGTAAACTCTGGGCCTGCATTATCTTCAACCCAAGTCACTGTTGCGGTTTTAAGTTTAGTGTAGAATCTAACTCCTTCTGGGCCATGCATTGAATGGTCTCCGAACAACGATCGTTTCCAGCCTCCAAAACTATGATATGCAACAGGAACAGGAATAGGAACGTTTACTCCAATCATTCCAATTTTAGCATTTTCCGTAAAGTGTTTTGCAATATTACCGCTTTTTGTAAAAACTGCCGCTCCATTACCAAGTTCATGATCATTAACCAAGTTTAGTGCCTCTTCATATGTTTCTGTAGTCATCATACTTAACACTGGGCCAAAAATTTCTTCTTTATAAATTTTCATGTCAGGCTTTACATCATCAAAAATAGTTGGACCAACAAAATAACCATTTTCATATCCTTGTTTTTTAAAATTTCTACCGTCAGACAAAAGTTTTGCTCCTTCTTTCTCTCCAGTATCTATATATCCTAAAACTTTTTCAAAATGTGCTTTATTATTTAATGGACCAAAATCACTTTTTTCATCTGTATACGGTCCAACATTAAGTTTCGCAGTTTCCTCTAATAATTTTGTTTTTATTTTTTCTTTAGTCTGTTTTCCAACACAAACTGCGACTGAGATTGCCATACATCTTTCCCCTGCTGAACCAAAAGCTGATCCTATAATTGCATCAGTTGTTTTATTGACATCTGCATCGGGCATTATAACCATATGGTTTTTTGCGCCACCTAGTGCTTGGACTCTTTTATTGTTCTTTGTCCCTGTATGATAAACATATTCTGCTATTGGAGTAGACCCAACAAAACTAATTGCTTGTACAGTTTTATTTTCAAGCAGGGTATCGACGGCTTCTTTATCACCATTTACAACATTTAAGACACCTGGAGGAAAGCCTGCTTCAATTGCTATTTCAGCCAACCGCATTGGACAACTTGGATCTTTTTCTGAAGGTTTTAAAACAAATGTATTTCCACATGCTATAGAAACTGGATACATCCACATAGGCACCATTGCCGGAAAATTGAATGGAGTTATACCTGCACAAACTCCAAGAGGTTGTCTTATAGTATGTGAGTCAACATTAGTACCAACACTTGCTGAATGGTCACCTTTTAGAGAGTCTGTAATCCCTGTAGCGTACTCCACTACTTCTATACCTCTTTGTATTGAACCTTTTGCGTCTGCGATCGTTTTACCATGCTGTTCGGAGACCATTACAGCTAATTTTTCCATATTCTGAATTAATAGATCTTTATATTTAGATAAAATTCTAGCTCTATTAATAGGCGTCGTTTTAGACCATTTTAAAAATGCTTTTGAAGAACTTTCAATTGCTTTTTCTACTGTAGATTTACTTGCTAATTCTACTTCAGCAATTTGTTCACCAATTGCAGGATTAAATATTTGTCCCTTTCTAGATTGTGGATCACTATAAACTTTTCCGTCAATAAAATGGTTAACTATTTTCATTAAATTTTTAAATGAAGTATAGCATGTTTTTTTTGATTACAATATGTATTCCTTAAATGAGAAAAATATTATCAATTAAAGCTTATACGTTGTTGACTCCTAAATTTACATAAGCTTAGATTAGTTAAAAATAAAGGAGAGTTCTGCTTTGATCAAAAGAGAGAATGTTCGAATTTGTGTGCCAAGATATATGCAAATTGGCAAAGGTAGCTTAAATGAACTTCCAGAAATTTTAAAAATTTTAAATCCGATAAAATCTTATTTAATTATTACAGATAAACAAATGGTTGAATTTGGTTATGTAAAAAAACTTCAAGATATTTTAAGTAAAGCTGGATTAAAATCTAATGTTTTTGATGATACCATTCCCGATCCAACAGATGAAATAGTTTTAAAGGGAATTAACTTTTTAGAAAAATGCAAGAATGAAGCTGTAATAGGTTTTGGAGGAGGCAGCCCAATAGATACTGCAAAAGCAATCGCAGCTATGGCAAAATATAGTAAAAATATTCAAGATTATAAACCACCATCAACATTTAATAAAAAGGGTTTACCAATTATTGGTATACCAACTACAGCAGGAACAGGATCAGAGGTCACACATCATGCTGTAATTATAGACTCAAAAAATAATGAAAAAATATCATGTAGGGGTGAAGGATTTGTCCCAACTTGTGCAATAGTAGATTATGATTTAACTTTATCAAAACCAAGAAGATTAACTATTGATAGTGCTATCGATACATTAACCCATGGAATTGAAGCATACGTTAGTAAAAAAGCTACACTATTTTCCGATAGAATGGCATTAGATACAATAAGACTTGTAACACAAAATATTTATGCAGTTGATAGAGATCCTAAAGATTTGAAAGCAAGAGAAGGATTAATGCTTGCTGCAACTTTAGGAGGCTTAGCATTTTCAAATGCATCAATATGTTTGGTCCATGGCATGAGCAGACCTTTAGGAAGTAATTTCAAGGTTCCTCATGGATTAAGTAATGCAATGTTACTACCTACTATAACTGAGTTTTCAATTGATCACGCAAAAAGTAGATATGCTGATTGTAGTAGAGCGGGAAACTTTGCTTCTCAAGACGATGAAGATGATATTGCTTGCGAAAAATTAATTAAAGGTCTTTATAAAATGAATAAAGACTTCGATGTACCATCAATGAAAAAGTTTGGGATTAATGAAAAAAATTTTGAGGAAAAGTTAAAAAATATGGCAACTGATGCAGAAGTTTCAGGTGCGCCAAACCTCAATCCAAGAGTGCCTTCTGTAAATGAGATGATTGATCTTTACGGAAAAGCATGGAGAGCATTCTAAAATGAGTTGGGAATGTTCTTTTAATTTTAAGACAACTCAAAATAGAGAGGGGAAAATGAAAAAACTAATAAAAACATCTGTCAGTTTTTTTGCTGTATTTGCTTTAATGATAACTTTTTCATTACAACAAGTTACTGCAGCAGAAAAAATTAGATGGAAAGTACAGTCTACTTTTAATACTGGTTGGCCTGCACTAGGTGATCCTGTTGCACGTTTATCAGACACATTAGATAGAGCGACTGATGGTAGAATTAAACTTAAGGTTTATGAACCTGGAAAGATACTTCCACCATTAGAAATCTCACCTTCAATCAGTAAAGGTGACTTGCCTGCAGCTTACAACTACATGGCATACGACCAAGGAAGAATACCTGCAGCTGTATTATTTGCAGCAGTGCCTTTTGGTATGGAACCATGGGAGTATGCAGCTTGGTGGTTTGAAGGTGAAGGTGCTAAGTTAGCTAATGAAATATACAACAAACAAAATATTCAAGTTTTGTTGTGTAGTACAATTGGACCTGAAACAGCTGGTTGGTATAGAAATCCTATAACTAGCCTAGCAGATCTTAAAGGTTTAAAAATTCGTTTCTCAGGTTTAGGAGGAATGGTTTTAAATGAAATTGGAGCATCTGCTACTTTGATGGCTGGTGGGGAGATTTTTGCGGCTCTAGAAAAAGGAACTCTAGATGCAACAGAATATTCTATGCCTGCTATTGATGAAGTATTAGGTTTCCATAAAATCACTAAGTTCAACCTTTTCCCAGGTTGGCACCAAGTATCAACGTCAACTCATTTCATGATCAATTTAGATTTATGGAAAAAAATGGGTAAAGCTGACCAAGCTTTATTCGAGATGGCTTGTACAGCAGCAGCTATGAGAGCAATAACAACTGGTGAATTTTTACAAGGAAAACAAATTGGAACTTTTCCTTCTAAAGGTGTAACAGCTGCTAGATTGCCTGATAGTGTATTGAGAGAGCTGCAAAAAGTTAGTGCTAGAGTAATGAAAGAAGAATCTGCTAAAGACGCAGACTTTGCAAAAGTATGGGCTTCTCAACAAGCATTCATGAAAGAGTATGATGTTTGGCAAAAATGGGGATATTTACCTCGAAACTTTTAGTATTTAATACTTAAAAAGTTGATTATAATAATGAAAGCGGCCGGTTTTACCGGCTGCTTTTGTTTTAAAGGAAAAAATTATGTCTAAAGATTTTGCATCTGTTGAGAGCTCTCTTGATAAAAAATTACCACTTCGACATACACCTATAACAAAAAAAATAGATAATTTCGTATTACAGATTGGTGAAGTTTTTAATTGGTTTTGGGTAATATTAATTGCAGTTATCATTTTAAATGTAGTCTTAAGATATGTCTTTAGAAACGGAATGATTGAATTGGAGGAACTGCAATGGCATCTTTATTGTATAGGTTGGTTAATTGGTTTATCTTCAACTTATATAGTTGACTCCCACGTAAGAGTAGACGTATTAAGTGAAAGATTAAATTATAGAAAAAAACTATGGTTTGAACTATTTGGTATTCTAATTCTATTTTTACCATTCGTAATCTTGGTTCTTTATTACGCAGTCCCTTTCTTTGAATTATCGTGGGCTTCAAGTGAAAGATCAACATCAGCCAATGGATTACCAGCTAGATGGTTTGTGAAAGGCTTTTTAGTAATCAGTTTCTTTTTATTATTAATTTCTGGTTTTTCCAGAATTACAAGAATAATTGCAACACTTAGATTTGGACTAGAGGAAAAAAAATGATTTCATTAGTTACTGAATATTTTTTAGCAATTGCCTTATTTTTTAGTTTTATATCATTAATATTTTATGGATTTCCAGTAGCCTGGACTATGGGTGGTTTAGGTGTCCTATTTATATTTATTTCAATGCTTTCTGATAGCTTATTTGACACTTTTTATGGAGTAGATTTTGGGTTTGCATCCATGGTCGTCTACAGGCTTTATGGTGTAATGGCCAATTGGGTTTTAGTTGCATTACCAATGTTTATATTTATGGGAATAATGATGGACAAATCTGGTATAGCGGAAGATCTAATGACCGATCTGTCTAAATTATTTGGAAAAACAAGAGGTGGACTTGCAATCTCAATTGTATTTATAGGAGTCTTACTTGCTGCATCTACAGGAATTATTGGTGCAGCAGTAGTACTTCTAACAATTTTAGGTGTGCCATTGATGTTAAAGAATAAGTACAATCCAAATTTAGCATGTGGTGTGGTTTGTGCAACTGGTACATTGGGAATTTTAATTCCACCAAGCATTATGCTTGTTATCATGGGAGACCAAGTAAGAATATCAGTTGGTGACTTATTCATGGGTGCTGTATTTCCAGGATTGTTGCTAGGTTTATTATATACAATTTTTATTGTTGTTTATGCTTATATGAATCCAAAAGCTGCCCCTTTACCAAAGGATGCTGAACCAGTAGATTTTAAAATAGTTTTAAGAGTTTTAAAATCTATTATTCCACCAGCTCTGTTAATTGTTGCTGTCTTAGGAAGTATATTTATGGGAATTGCTACCCCAACAGAAGCATCTGGAGTTGGAGCATTAGGAGCATCATTATTAGCGATCCTAAGGGGAAGATTGTCATTTGCAGATTTAAAAATTGTGATTAGAAAAACAACCCATACTACAGCTTATATTTTTGCTCTTTTCGTTGGAGCTACGATGTTTGCTTTGATTTTAAGGGGTTTAGGTGGCGATGAACTAATAGAGGGAACTCTCAAGGCCCTACCTTTTGGAACAAACGGAGTTGTAATTGTAGTTTTAATTTTTGCATTTTTATTAGGATTTTTTTTAGATTGGATTGAGATTACTCTAATTATTTTGCCATTTTTGGCGCCAGTAATGGTGGATCTTGGAGTTGATCTAGTATGGTTTATAGTAATGTTTGCTGTAGTTTTGCAAACCTCATTCATAACCCCACCAGTTGGTTTTGCTTTATTTTATATGAAAGGTGTTGCTCCTCAAGGAATTTCTATAACAAATATATATAAAGGAATAATTCCATTTGTTATCCTTCAAGTAATAGCAGTTGCTATAGTATTTAATTTTCCCGAAATAGTCACTTGGTTACCTAAAGTAGCCTATGGTCCGTAAAATATAAATTAACTATCATGAAAAAAATAAATTTTATTTTGATGATTATGAGTACTTTTTTTTTAGCAAATTCTGCAAAAACTGAGATGAATACCTCTTTAAAAGAATATTTAAATGGAAAAGATTTAGAAAAAGGGTTGACCCAAATATATTTACTGAAAAGATGTAGTGCTGTTTATGCATATGCGTCAGGTATAGTTCTTAAATCAGATGCAGTTTCATCAAAAAATTTTATAGAAATTTCAAATAATTTATTATTTAAAGCTGTTGAATTAAAGGTTATTGAAGAAGAAAAAAAGCTTGAGCAAGCTCAAGATGAGGCTGAAAAAAACAGAAAAGAGTTATTCAGTAATTACATAGCTGATGGTAAAAAAAATTGGGAAAAAAATAAATCCCACTTCAAAGGGTCCTATATAGCTGAAGATATGGCGATATGTTCTAAGCTTACAGAAAATAATTAGAATAAAATTTCAAATTTTTATTGAATAATCATTAGTTATCAATAAAAGATAATTTCAAACATGACTAAAAAAATTTCTTTAATTGGAGCGGGTCAAATAGGAGGAACCCTTGCACATTTAATTGGTACTAAAGAGTTAGTAAATGAAGTTGTTTTGTTTGATGTTGCAAGTGGAATTGCAAAAGGAAAAGCTTTAGATATAGCTCAATCTTCATCAGTTGATGGTTTTAATGTAAAATTTTACGGAACTGACGATTATAAAGATATTAAAGACTCAGATGTAATCATTATCACTGCAGGAGTGCCAAGAAAACCAGGCATGAGTAGAGATGATCTATTAGGTATAAATTTAAAAATCATTAAACAAGTAGCTAATGGAATAAAAGAAAATGCTCCTAAAGCATTTATAATATGCATTACTAATCCACTAGATGTCATGGTCATGGCTCTTCAAAAATATTCTGGTCTTCCTGCTAATAAAATTGTTGGCATGGCGGGAATTTTAGATAGTTCACGATTTAAATTATTTTTATCATTAGAACTAAACGTTCCTGTAAAAGAAATAGATGCAATGGTAATGGGTGGACATGGAGATACTATGGTTCCAATGCCAAGATTTACAAAAGTTTCTGGAAAATCTTTATTAGATTTAGTTAAAGAAGGAAAAATTACTAAAGAAAGGTTAGAAGAAATAAATCAAAGGACCAGGGATGGTGGTGCAGAAATTGTTAAGTATTTAGAGAAAGGTTCTGCATTTTATGCGCCAGCTGCTTCTGGTGTTCAAATGGCAGAAGCATATTTAAATAATGAAAAAAAATTATTACCATGTGCTGTACAATTAAATGGTGAATATGGTGTTAATAATGTTTACGCGGGCGTACCAGTAATTGTGGGTAAAGATGGTGTTGAAAAAATTGAGCAAATTGATCTAGATGAAAAAGAAAAAAAAGAATTTATGCACTCTATAGACGCGGTAAAAGCTCTTTGGGAAGCGGCATCTAAAATAGACCCTGATCTTTTAAAATAATAATGAATATACACGAGCATCAAGCGAAGCAAATATTGAAAAAATATGGGGCAGTTGTTCCAGAGGGAGTTTTTGCTTTAACTGTTGAGGACTTACTAGAAAAAGTTAAATCACTCAAAACAAATAGATATGTTTTAAAAGCGCAAATTCATGCTGGAGGGAGAGGTAAAGCAGGTGGAGTTAAGATCTTAAATACTATTGAGGAATTAGCAACTGCTGCAAAAGAACTATTAGGCAAAACTCTCATAACGCATCAAACAGGTCCAGAAGGACGACAAGTTAAAAGATTATATGTGGAAGAATCTTCTAACATTGATAAAGAATTTTATTTATCATGTTTAGTTGATAGATCCAGTTCTAAAATCGCATTCATATCTAGCGACCAAGGTGGAATGGATATTGAAAAAGTTGCAATTAATTCTCCAGAAAAAATTGTGACAACTAAAGTTGAAATTGGTGATGAGATTTCCAAGAATGATTGTGAAAAAATTATTAAGATCTTTAACTTAAATAACAATATTAAAGATCAAGCGATTTCATTAATTAAATCTATCTATAAAATGTTCACAAGTACTGATGCAAATATGGTAGAAGTTAATCCTTTAATATTAACTAAAGAGGAAAAAGTTATTTGCTTAGATGCAAAAGTAAATTTTGATTCAAACGCATTATTTAGACATCCTGAAATAACAGAACTTAGAGATTTAAATGAAGAGGATCCAACCGAAATAGAGGCTAGTAAGTATGACCTTGCCTATATAAAGTTAGATGGAAGTATTGGCTGTATGGTGAATGGTGCAGGTTTAGCTATGGCAACAATGGATATCATTAAATTATATGGAAATGAACCAGCTAATTTTTTAGATGTAGGAGGAGGAGCATCAAAAGAAAAAGTTTCGGCTGCCCTAAAGATAATTCTTTCAGATAAAAATGTTAAAGGAATTTTAATAAATATTTTTGGTGGAATAATGAGATGTGATGTTCTTGCACAGGGAGTTGTTGATGCTGCCAAGAAGATTAATATAAGTGTTCCTTTAGTAGTAAGACTTGCTGGAACAAATTTTAAGAAGGGTAAAGAAATACTTGATAATTCTGGTCTTAAACTAATTTCAGCAGAAAATTTAGATGACGCAGCAAAAAAGATTGTTGAGGCTATAAAGTAAATGTCAGTTCTAGTTAATAAAAATACAAAAGTTATTTGCCAAGGCTTTACTGGATCACATGGAACATTTCATTCTGAACAAGCATTAAAATATGGTACAAATTTAGTTGGAGGAGTTACACCAAAAAAAGGTGGTCAAAAGCACTTAGACCTACCTGTTTTTAATACAGTCAAAGAAGCAAAGGATTCTGAGGGTGCGAATGCTACTATGATCTATGTTCCAGCAAAATTTGCTGCAGCTGCTATAATTGAAGCTATAGATGCCTCAATTGAATTAATTGTTTGTATTACTGAGGGAATTCCGATCCAAGATATGCTTAAAGTAAAACGAAAATTATCTACATCGAAAAGTAGATTGATAGGTCCTAACTGCCCAGGAATTATAACTCCTGATGAATGTAAAATTGGCATTATGCCAGGCAGTATTCACAAAAAAGGATCAGTTGGCATAGTTTCTAGATCAGGTACTTTGACGTATGAGGCAGTTGCTCAAACCACTGAAAATGGTTTGGGCCAGTCTACTTGTATAGGCATAGGTGGAGATCCAGTTAATGGAACTAATTTTATTGATTGTTTGGATTTATTTTTAAATGATGAAGAAACAGAGTCAATTTTAATGATAGGAGAAATTGGTGGTTCTGCTGAAGAAGAAGCTGCAGAATTTATTAAAAATCATAAGATAAAAAAACCAATTGTGGGTTTTATTGCTGGAATTACGGCTCCTCCAGGCAGAAGAATGGGCCATGCGGGGGCAATAATTTCTGGAGGAAAAGGTGGAGCAGAAGATAAAATTAAAAAAATGAAAGATTGTGGTATAACTATATCAAACTCACCATCAAAAATCGGAAAAACATTATTCAATAAATTGTCTGATTGAAAAATTTATTTGTAGGTTTATATTAACAATAAATAATGTCTTCATCTAAAAATCTTGATTACAAAAAAACTGCTTTTTTGAGTAAATCCAATAATGCCTTTATTGAGGAGATGTATGTAAAATTTGTTAATAACGATCCTGCCTTACCAGATAGTTGGAAAAAATATTTTAGTGAGATTGGAGATGAATTTGATGACATTATAAATGAAATTAATGGCCCATCATGGAGTCCATCTGAAAAAGTTTCAATTAATAGATCTTTAAACCAAAATATTGACAATGGACAATCAAATGAGTCAGAAGCTATTGAGTCAAATGCAAATTCAATAAAAGCTGTAGCTCTGATTAGGTCCTATCGTCAAAGAGGACATTTAATAGCTAAGTTAGATCCATTAGGACTTATGAAATCAGAATATTTAGAAGAGTTGCATCCAGAGTCATATGGATTCAAGAAAGATGATTATGAAAAGAAAATATTTTTAGATGGAGTAATTAATAAAAAACATTCAAATATTAGAGAGATACTAAAATTTTTAAGAGATAAATATTGTGGCTCATTAGGTTACGAATATATGCATATATCTAACCCAACAGAGAGAAAATGGTTTAGAGATAGAGTTGAAAAAACTGATGATTTTAAATTTACTCAAAATGGTAAAGAGGCAATTCTTAATAAACTTATTCAGGCAGAAGGTTTTGAAAAATTTTTACATACCAAATATGTAGGAACTAAAAGATTTGGTCTTGATGGTGCTGAAAGTTTAATCCCTGCTCTTGAACAAATTATTAAAATAGGTGGTCAATCAAAAGTGAAAGAAGTTAAAATTGGAATGTCACATAGAGGAAGACTAAATGTATTAGCAAATGTTTTACAAAAATCTTACAAAAGAATATTTAATGAATTCGCTGGTGAAATAAGTTCTAAATCAAAGGATGATACTGGAGATGTAAAATATCACTTAGGAGCCTCTTCAAATAGAGATTTTGATGGAAATTTAGTGCATGTAGGTTTAACGGATAACCCTTCTCATTTAGAGGCTGTAAATCCAGTTGTCCTTGGACAAACAAGAGCTAAACAATTTTTCCATAAAGATAAAGAACGAAATAAAGTCATTCCAATATTAATTCATGGTGATGCAGCTTTTGCAGGACAAGGAGTTGTAGCAGAATGTTTTGCAATGTCAGGTCTTCCTGGCCATAACACTGGTGGAACAATTCACATTATAATTAATAACCAAATAGGTTTTACAACCAGCCCTAGGTTTGCAAGATCTTCCCCTTACCCATCTGATATCGCGAAAATGGTTGAAGCACCAATTATTCATGTAAACGGTGATGATCCCGAAGCAGTCGTATACGCCGCGAGGATAGCAACAGATTTTAGATTAAAATTTAATAGAGACGTATTGATAGATTTAATTTGCTACAGAAGATTTGGTCATAATGAAGGAGACGAACCCTCATTTACTCAACCACTAATGTATAAAAAAATAAGATCTCATCCATCCCCAATAAAAGTTTATGGTCAAAATTTAGTAAATGAAGGCTCAATTTCAAACGATTATTTAAATAGTTCTATAAAGAAATTCAAAGATTTATTAGATGAGCAATTTAAAAATGCAAAAGATTATAAACCAAAAATTGAGTGGTTTGAGGGCACTTGGTCTAGGTATAAACCTGAAAAAGGAAAAGATAAAAGGGGAGTTACAGGCTATGATACTAAAAAACTTAAAGAGATTTCAAATAAACTAAATTCAATACCTCAAGAGGTTAATATTCATAAAACTATTACTAAAATATTAGAAAATAGAAAAAAAGCTGTTAATAATGAAAAAGGACTTGATTGGTCAACTGCAGAAGCATTAGCCTTCGGGTCATTACTTGAAGAGGGTTATCCAGTGAGACTTGTTGGACAAGATTCTGGCAGAGGAACATTTAGTCAAAGGCATTCTGTATTAAGAGATCAATTAGATAACTCAAGATATATACCTCTCAATAATATTTCAAAAAATCAAAAAAATTTTGAAATAGTTGATAGTTTTTTGTCTGAATTAGCAGTCTTAGGATTTGAATATGGTTATAGTTTAGTTGAACCTAATACTCTTACTATATGGGAAGCTCAATTTGGTGATTTTGCTAATGGTGCTCAAGTAGTAATAGACCAATTTATTGCATCAGGAGAAAGAAAATGGTCAAGAGCTTCAGGTTTGACAATGTTATTACCCCATGGATATGAAGGTCAAGGACCGGAACATTCTTCTGCAAGATTAGAAAGATTTTTGCAATTATGTTCAAATGATAATATGCAAGTAATGAATTGTACAACTCCAGCTAATTACTTTCATGCTTTAAGAAGACAAATGCATAGAGATTTTAGAAAACCTTTAATAATAATGACTCCAAAATCTTTATTAAGACATAAGAATTGTGTTTCTAACTTAGAAGAATTTAAGAGAAAAAGTTCATTTCATAGAGTTTTATGGGATCATGCTATAGACCCAAAAAGTAAAGGTTTTATTAAATTAAAAGAACCAAATAAAATAAAAAAAGTGATTCTATGTTCTGGTAAAATATATTTTGATTTACTTGAAGCCAGGGAAAAACTAAAAAAAGACAATGTGGTATTTTACAGAATTGAGCAACTTTATCCTTTCCCCGCAAAAAGTCTTGTTAAAGAACTTAAACCTTATGCTAAAAAAGCTAAATTTTACTGGTGTCAGGAAGAACCTAAAAACATGGGCGCATGGTTTTCAGTAAGGGATTATATCCAATGGACATTGGATAGTATAAAGGCTAGTAATAATAAAGTTTCTTATATAGGAAGAAGTCCTGATGCATCACCCGCAACAGGGTATGCAAAAAGACATATTTCTCAGCAACAAGAAATTGTTAAAAAAGTTTTTGAATAAAAAAAAATGAGTGAAAAAATTTTAGTTCCAGCCCTTGGTGAAAGTATTACAGAGGCAACTGTTTCTAAGTGGCTTAAAAATGAGGGAGATAAAATTGATGCTGACGAACCTATTGTTGAATTAGAAACAGATAAAGTTAACTTAGAGGTTCCTTCACCTATATCGGGTGTACTAACAAAAATTAACTCAAAAGATGGCTCAGTTGTTGAAGTTGGAGCTATTTTGGGCTCTGTAACAGAAAGTGGTTCAGATTCGCAAAAAAATGAGGAAATAAAAAAAATTCAACCAATCGCTAAAAAAGATAACTTACTTAAATTAGATCCAAAAAAAGAAAAAAAAGAGCCAGACGTTTTCGATGAAAAAATGGTTGAAGAGGAGCAACCAGAGGAAGCACCTCTAGTTCTTACCAACGAAGTTAAAGAGGATAAACATGAGTTTAAATCAGAGATTAATGAGAGCTTATCTCCAGCAGTAAGAAAAATTGTTGCAGAAAAAAAAATTGATATCAAGTCAGTAAAGGGATCAGGTAAGGACGGTAGAGTTCTTAAAGGAGATTTGATAAATTTAATGGGAGTAAATCCACCCCCATCAGAAAGAAAAATTAAGTTTGGTCAAGAGGAGAGAATTAAAATGACCAGATTGAGACAGACCATTGCTAAAAGATTAAAACAAGCTCAGGAGAACGCAGCTTTATTAACTACTTTTAACGAAGTTGACATGACAAGTATTATGGAGATGAGAAAAGAAAATCATGAAGACTTCCAAAATCGATATGGCGTAAAACTAGGTTTTATGTCTTTTTTTGTAAAGGCCTGTGTGGTAGCTCTTAAAAATTTCCCTGCAGTTAACGCGGAAATAGAGGGTGATGAAATTATTTATAAAAATTATTATAATGTAAGTTTTGCTGTTGGAACTGAAAAAGGGCTTGTAGTTCCTGTTCTTAAAAATGCAGATGAATTATCTTTTGCAGATATAGAGAAAAATATTAAACAAATTTCTGAAAAAGCAAAAGATGGAAAACTTACAATTGAAGATCTGCAAGGAGGCACTTTTACTATTAGTAATGGTGGTGTTTATGGCTCAATGCTTTCGACTCCTATATTAAACTTACCTCAATCAGGCGTTTTAGGTATGCATAATATTGTAGATAGACCAGTTGTTATTGATGGAGAAATTAAAATAAGGCCAATAATGTATTTAGCATTGTCATATGATCACAGGATTATCGATGGTAAAGAGTCGGTCTCATTTTTGAAAATGATAAAAGAAAATTTGGAGGATCCAAGAAGGTTATTTTTAGATATTTAGATGTCAGATAAATTTCAAGCAGTAGTTATTGGTGGTGGTCCCGGAGGTTACGTTTGTGCAATAAGACTAGCACAATTAGGTTTTAAAACAGCGTGTATTGAGTCTAGAGGCTCACTAGGTGGAACTTGTCTAAACATAGGGTGTATTCCTTCTAAAAGCTTACTAAATCTATCAGAGGAATTTCATAAAGTTAAACACTTGTCCAATAAGGGAATCGAAATTGGTGAGATAAAACTTAATTTACAAATGATGATGAAGAACAAAGATAAAGCAGTAACTGTTTTAACTAAAGGAGTAGAGTTTTTATTAAAGAAAAATAAAGTGACTTACTTTAAAGGAACTGGAAGCTTCAAGTCAAAAAATGAAATTTCTATCAAAGATGAAAATAATAAAGAGACCTTAATACATGCTGATAAAGTAATTATTGCCACAGGTTCAGTGCCTGTATCATTACCTGGCATCGAATTTGATGAAAAAATTATTGTTTCCTCCACAGGCGCTTTGGCATTTGAGAAGGTGCCAAAAAAAATGGTTGTTGTGGGTGGAGGTTATATTGGATTAGAAATGGGATCAGTTTGGTCAAGACTTGGTACAAATGTTCACGTAGTGGAATTTTTAGATCATATAACTCCTGGTATGGATAAAGAAATCTCAAATGAGTTTATGAAAATTCTAAAGAAACAGGGAATTAATTTTCATATGCAGCATAAAGTTGAAAAAATTAAAAAAAACAATACGGGTGCTATTATTTCAACAAAAGATAAAGATGGTAAACAGAAAGATTTTGAGTGTGATAAGGTACTAGTCTCAGTAGGTAGAAAACCAAATACTAGTGGTCTAAACCTTGAAAAAGTTGGAATTGAATTAGATAATAAGAAAAGAGTAAAAACTAACAAGGATTTTCAAACTAATGTGAATAATATTTATGCTATAGGTGATGTGATTGCAGGCCCAATGTTAGCGCATAAAGCAGAAGATGAGGGAATCGCGGTGGCAGAGATTATAGCGGGTCAGTCTGGCCATGTTAATTATGATACCATACCTGGAGTTATTTATACGACACCAGAAGTTGCTTCTATTGGAAAAACAGAAGAACAATTAATAGAAAAAAATATAAAATATAAGATAGGTAAATTTTCATTTATGGCTAACTCCAGAGCAAAAGCTATTGATGACACGGAAGGTTTTGTAAAAATTTTAGCAGATGAAAAAACTGACAAAGTGCTGGGAGCTCATCTTATAGGTCCTCATGCTGGGGAATTGATCGGAGAAATAGGTGTTGCTATGGAGTTTGGTGCTAGTTCGGAGGATATTGCTAGAACCTGTCATGCTCATCCTACTTTTTCTGAAGCTGTTAAAGAAGCAGCATTATCAGTAGATAAAAGAGCAATACACTCTTAAAATATTTTCTTATTATTTAAATATGAAAGTACCAATTCTCTTACCAAATATATTTAACCATCCTTTTACTTATGAAAGCAAACTTAACTTAAAAATCGGAGATTATGTAGTTGTACCTTTTGGCAAATCTAAAATTATAGGAGTAGTTTGGGATGAATTTGAAAAAAGGAATAGTAGGAATTTTAAAATAAAAAGTGTTTTAAAAAAATTAAATGTTACTCCTCTAAAAAAAACAACTATTAAATTTCTTAATTGGTTTTCTGAATACAATATAATTCCAAAAGGAATGGCTTTAAAATTGGTTTTATTAAGTAGCAATGTTGTAGAAAAACTTCAAAAAGATACTTACAAAATTTTTGAAACAAATAATAAGAAATGTTTGATAAAGCTCTCTGAAGAACAAAAAAAATCTCTTAAAAAGATGAATATTTCTAATCAAAAATTTAGAGTTCATGTTCTTCAAGGAACAACAGGCTCAGGAAAAACCATAGTATATTTTGAAGCCCTTAGAGAAATTTTAAACAAAGGTTTTCAAGGATTAATTTTATTACCAGAGATTGGCTTAACAGGTGAGTTTGAAAAAAAATTTACAGAATTTTTTGGTTTTATACCAGCAGTATGGCACTCAGGTATTGCAAAAAAAAAGAAAGAAATTATTTGGAGTGGAATTGCAAATGGAGAAATTCAGGTCGTCATTGGTGCGAGATCATCATTATTTTTACCATTTAAAAAACTAGGTTTAATTATTGTTGATGAGGAACATGATCAATCTTACAAACAAGACGAAGGAGTTACCTACAATGCAAGGGATATGGCTATTTCAAGAGCATCATTTGAAAACATTCCTATCAATTTAATAACAGCTGTTCCTTCAATTGAAACTTACGAAAATATTAAAAAAGGCAAATATAGTGTTTCCAAATTAGAAAAACGTTATCAAAATGCATCTTTACCTAATTATGAAATAATTAATCTTAACAATACAAAATTAGAAAAACAATCATGGCTTTCAAAAAAAATAATAGACAAAGTAAGTTTTCATCTTGATAAAAATGACCAAGTATTATTTTTTTTGAATAGAAGGGGATTTTCTCCACATGTACTTTGTAATAAATGTTTTAATACTTATTCATGTCCAAATTGTTCAATTAATTTGGTTTATCATAAAAATAAAAACAATTTATTATGCCATTATTGTGGTTTTAAATCGTCATTAAAAAAAAGCTGTGTAAAAGATGGAGATTGTGAATTTATTTTTTGTGGTCCTGGAGTTGAAAGAATATTCGAAGAGGTAAAAAAAAACTTTCCATTTAAGAGAATTGAAATTTTTTCTAGTGATACGATGAATAAAAAAGATTCTAGTATTAAATTAGAAAAAATAATAAATAATGAGATCCAAATTTTAGTTGGAACACAATTAATTTCGAAAGGTTTTCATTTTCCAAGTTTAAATTGTATTGTTGTTGTAGATATTGATTTATCATTGCAAGGACATGATTTAAGAGGAGCGGAAAAGAATTTACAATTATACCATCAATTATCTGGAAGAGCAGGAAGAACTGGAAAACCAGCTACAGTATATTTTCAAACTTATAATACTAATACCCAAATGATTTCAGATTTAACAAATAGTAATCCTGACATTTTTTTGGATAAAGAGTTAAAAATTAGAAGACAAAATAACCTCCCCCCATTTCAAAGATTTATTTCTTTAATATTGACTGGTGATAATGAGATTAAATTGGAAAAAGAGGCTTTAAAGTTTAAAACTTCAATAGAAGGTAAAATTTTTGGAAAAATTTTAGGTCCAGTAAGCGCTCCTATCTTTAGATTGAGAAAAAAGTATAGAATTAGGCTTCTAATCAGAGGTACAAAAACGTCAAAGTTACAAAGTTCTTTGGCATCGATAATTTTAAATTATAAATTTCAACCAGGAATAAAACTAACAGTTGATGTTGATCCAATAAATTTCAATTAAACCACAAAAATGAGCTTTTTTAAGAAATGTGCTACTTGAAGACATAATGGTCATATGTTAATTAATGCAATAATTTAGTTAATTTTCATTATACATAGGAGTCAAGTTGACCAAAAATACGGAATTTTCAATTACATCAGCTGAAAGGTACTCACTTGCACTCTTTGAACTGGCTGAGGAGAATAACTTATTAATTCAGATAGAGGATCAAGCTTTATCTTTTCTCAATCTAATAAATCATAGCGATGATTTTTGTAATTTGGTTAAAGATCCAACTATTAATCAAAAAGATTTATTAAAAGTAATAAATACAATCGTGGAAAATAATAAATTTAATACGTTATTTAAAAATTTTTTAAATTTTTTAATTCAAAAAAGACGCTTTTTTTTTATTGAACGTATTCTTAAAAGCTTTATTGAAACTTGTTCAAGAAAAAGAGGCGAACTAAAAGCTGAGTTAAAATCAGCAAAAAATTTATCGAACGATGAAATAACAAAAATTACAGAATTGTTAATTAAAAATTTTAGCTCAAAAATAAAATTAAACTACAGATATGATGAAAGTTTAATAGGAGGCTTAGTAATCCAAGTTGGAAGCACCATGATTGATAACTCAATTAAAAATAAATTACAACAAATCGAAAATACAATGATAAAGGCATAAATGGAAATTAATCCTTCAGAAGTAACAAAAATATTAAAAGAACAAATAAAAAATTTTGGTAATAAAACTGAAGTTACAGAAGTGGGACAAGTTTTATCAGTAGGAGATGGTATTGCAAGAATTTATGGTTTAGATAATGTTCAAGCTGGTGAAATGGTAGAGTTTGTTGATGGATCTAAAGGGATGGCCCTTAATTTAGAAAGTGAAAATGTTGGTGTTGTAATTTTTGGTGATGACAGAAATATAAAAGAGGGTGATGTAGTAAAAAGAACTGGTAGTATTGTTGATACTCCTGTAGGAAAAGAATTACTAGGAAGAGTGGTAGATGGTTTAGGTAATCCTATTGATGGTAAAGGACCTTTAGGCAAAAGTATAAAAAAAACAAGAGTAGAGGTAAAAGCACCGGGAATTATCCCTAGGCAATCAGTAAGTGAACCAATGCAAACTGGATTAAAATCAATTGATAGTTTGGTTCCTATTGGAAGAGGACAAAGAGAATTGATCATTGGTGATAGACAGACTGGTAAAACTGCTGTTGCTGTAGATGCTATAATTAATCAAAAAAAAATAAATGACTCCGGTGATGAAAAACAGAAATTATATTGTATATATGTTGCAATTGGGCAAAAAAGATCAACTGTTAGACAAATTCAAAAAACATTAGAAGAAGCAGGTGCAATGGAATACACAACTATTGTTGCTGCTACAGCATCTGATTCTGCACCTCTGCAATTTCTAGCGCCGTATACAGGTTGCGCTATGGGTGAATATTTTAGAGATAATGGGATGCACGCATTGATTATATATGATGATTTGTCTAAGCAAGCAGTTGCTTACAGACAAATGTCTCTTTTATTAAGAAGACCTCCAGGACGTGAGGCTTATCCTGGAGATGTATTTTACTTACACAGTAGATTACTTGAAAGAGCTGCGAAATTAAGTGATGAACATGGCGGTGGATCACTAACTGCACTTCCAATTATTGAAACTCAGGGTGGCGATGTATCTGCATTTATTCCCACCAATGTAATTTCAATTACAGACGGCCAAATTTTTTTAGAAACAGAATTATTCAACCAAGGAATTAGACCAGCGATAAATGTTGGATTGTCAGTATCTAGAGTTGGTTCATCTGCACAAACAAAAGCAATGAAAAAAGTTTCTGGATCGATGAAATTGGAATTGGCTCAATATAGAGAGATGGCAGCATTTGCTCAATTTGGATCAGATTTAGATGCATCTACTCAACAACTTTTAAATAGAGGCTCTAAATTGACTGAACTTTTAAAACAAAAACAATATTCACCAATGACCGTAGCAGAACAAGTAATATCAGTCTTCTGTGGCGTTAAAGGTTATCTTGATGATATTGAATTAAAAGACGTTGCTGAATTTGAGAGTAAGATTATCGAAAGATGTAAATCAGAAAAACCAGAAATAATTGAGGCAATTCAAAGCTCTGGAAAACTTGACGATGATAAAGAGAGACTGCTCGTAGAAGTAATTACCCAATTGAAAGGAACTTTTAAATCTTAATACTATATGGCAAGTTTAGATGATCTAAAAAAAAGAATAGCTAGTGTAAAGTCTACACAAAAGATAACAAAAGCTATGAAAATGGTTGCAGCAGCAAAATTAAGAAAAGCTCAAGAAAGCGCTGAGAAAGGAAGACCTTATTCTGAAAAAATGAATAATATTATTTTAAATCTCTCTAAAGGAATATCAGATAAAGAAAATGCTCCAAAGTTATTATCAGGTACTGGAAATGATAAAGTTCATTTGTGTGTAGTAATGACCTCTGATAGGGGTCTTTGTGGAGGTTTTAATTCTAACATAATTAAAAAAGCTAAAAGTTATTTTTCAAAGATTTCAGAGGACGGTAAAGAATTTAAAATTATAACTGTGGGCTCAAAAGGAAATGATCAATTAAAAAGGGTATATGGAGAAAAAATTATAGAAAATATTTCTTTTAAAGAGTCGAAAAATATAAATTATTTTGATGCAGACAAAGTGGGAAAAACAATAATTGAAAAGTTTGAAGCAGGCGAGTTTGATATCTGCACGATTTTTTATAATCAGTTTAAAAATGTAATTACTCAAATTCCTCAAGCACAGCAAATATTGCCATTAAATAATGACAAAGATGAGAATAATTCAGATGAAAGTTATGAATTTGAGCCAGACGAGGACGAAATTTTAAATAATTTATTACCAAAAAATATTTCAACGCAAATATTTAAGGCAATGTTAGAGAATTCAGCTAGCGAACAAGGGTCTAGAATGAGTGCAATGGATAATGCTACTCGTAACGCAGGTGAAATGGTTGACAAACTTACTATCGAGTATAATAGAAGTCGTCAGGCAGCAATTACTAAAGAACTAATAGAAATAATATCAGGGGCAGAAAGTTTATAATAATGACTAAAGGAATAATTACGCAAGTTATTGGAGCGGTAGTAGATGTTAAATTTAACGGAGAACTTCCAGAAATTTTAACAGCATTAGAATGTAAAAATGGGGATAACAGACTTGTTTTAGAAGTTGCTCAACATTTAGGTGAAACAACAGTTCGAACAATTGCTATGGATGCTACTGAAGGATTAAAAAGAGGCGATGAAGTAAATAACACTAATGCACCAATACAAGTTCCAGTAGGACCCGAAACTCTTGGAAGAATTATTAATGTTATTGGAGAACCAATTGATGAAAGAGGTGAAGTTAAAACTAAAGAGAGTTGGCCAATTCACAGACCTGCTCCTGAATTTAATGACCAATCTACTGAAACTGAAATTCTTGTAACTGGAATTAAAGTAATTGATCTTCTTGCTCCTTATGCAAAAGGAGGAAAAATTGGATTATTTGGTGGTGCCGGTGTTGGAAAAACAGTTTTGATTATGGAATTAATAAACAACGTTGCAAAAGCACATGGTGGATTTTCAGTTTTTGCAGGCGTGGGTGAAAGAACTAGAGAAGGAAACGATCTTTACCATGAAATGATTGAATCTGGAGTTATAAAACAGGACGGTCCAGGATCGAAGGCAGCATTAGTTTATGGACAAATGAATGAGCCCCCGGGAGCAAGAGCAAGAGTTGCACTGACAGGATTGACAGTGGCTGAATACTTTAGAGATCAAGAAGGTCAAGATGTACTCTTCTTTGTAGATAATATTTTTAGATTTACTCAAGCTGGTTCTGAAGTCTCTGCTCTTTTAGGAAGAATTCCATCTGCTGTTGGTTATCAACCGACCTTGGCAACTGATATGGGGAATCTTCAAGAAAGAATTACAACAACTAACAAGGGGTCGATTACTTCAGTTCAGGCAATTTACGTGCCAGCTGATGATTTGACTGATCCTGCTCCAGCAACATCATTTGCGCATTTGGATGCAACAACAGTGCTTTCAAGACAAATAGCTGAAATTGGAATTTATCCTGCTGTTGATCCATTAGACTCAACTTCAAGAATTTTGGATCCTAGAATTGTAGGTGATGAACACTATAAAGTAGCTAGAGATGTGCAAAGAATATTGCAGTCTTATAAGTCATTACAAGACATAATAGCTATTTTAGGTATGGATGAATTGTCCGAAGAAGATAAATTAGTTGTTGCCAGAGCAAGAAAAATCCAACGATTTTTATCACAACCTTTCTTCGTGGCAGAGGTATTCACAGGATCCCCAGGTAAATTAGTGGATTTAGAGTCAACTATTAAAGGATTTGATGCGATCTGCAAAGGCGAGTATGACCATCTTCCAGAGGCAGCGTTTTATATGGTAGGAACTATCGAGGAAGCTATTGAAAAAGCTCAAAAAATGGAGAAAGAAGCAGCAGCCTAGTGAGTGAAGAATTTAAAGTTGAAATAGTCAATCCTGAAAAATCTTTCTTAGCAAAAGACGACGTTTTAGAAGCTGTTGTCCCAGCTTTTGAGGGAGAAATGGGAATTCTAAAAGATCATATCTCTATTATCTCTTTTTTAAAACCAGGTATTATTAAATTAATAACTAAATCAGGCGAAGAGAATTATTATGTTGAGGACGGAATTGTTGAATTTAAAAATAATAATTTGTCAATTTTAACTAGTTCAATATTTAAACTTTCAGATTTAAATAAGTCTAAAATACAAGATTTACTTAAGTTAGCTGAAGAAGACTTAAATAAAACAGACATAAATGATCAAACTAAGTATTTAGTTGATCAAAAAATTGAAGTTTTAAAAAATCTTAATTAATTATTTTTTTTATTTTTTCTTTAAGTTCTTTATAAACATTGAACTTAAAGTCTACAACTACCTCAGTCAGCATGTCTAAATCTAACCATTTCCAATCTAAAAATTCTGGTTTGTCGGTTTTTACGTCAATTTCATTGTCTTCACCTAGATATCTCATCAAATACCATTTTTGTTTTTGACCTTTATATTTACCTTTCCATATAATTCCCAATAAGTTTTCTGGTAGTTCATAGGTTAATGTACCTTCTATTTCTTTGATCAGTTCAACATTTTTTATACTTGTTTCCTCTTCTAGTTCTCTGTAGGCAGCAGTCAAAAAATCTTCTCCTTCGTCAACACCACCTTGGGGCATTTGCCAAAAATTTTTTGGATTGTCTATCCTTTTACCTACAAAAACTTGATTTTTCTTATTTAAGACAACGATACCTACACCACTCCTTAAAGGAAGTTTTTTAAATTTTTCCTCCATTTTAGCCCTTTAGTAGTTTGAGAGCGTAATCAAGTTGGTTGTCTGTCTCGGTTTTGATTACGAAATCATCAGACTCTTCACTTATTTCAATATCAGGAGACACACCAACTTCAGAAATTGATTTCCCTGATGGCAAATAGTATTTGGCTACTGTCAATCTAATAGCGCCGTCATTTTTAAGAGGTATAATTGATTGTACAGAACCTTTTCCGTAACTGTTCTCACCTAGTAAAATCGCCCTTTTGTGGTCTTTTAAAGCACCTGCAACAATTTCAGAGGCTGATGCTGAACCATAATTAATTAAAACTAACAGCGTTTTGCCATTTGTTAGATCACCTTGTTTAGCAAACCATTTTCTGTTTTCTATTGCTTTCCTACTTTTTGTTGAGACTATTTCTCCATTATCTAAAAAAAAGTCAGAAATCTTAATTGCTTGAGAAAGTAGACCTCCGGGATTGTTTCTTAAATCTAGAATGTACGCTTTAATAGATTTATTTTTTTCAAATTTTTTAATTTCTTTTTCAATTTGATCACCACTATTTTCATTAAACGAAGTTAATCTTAAATATCCAATGTCTTTGTCTAGAATATCAGCCTTAACTGATTTTATTTGGATAATTTCTCTTGTTACGTTAAAGGTCAAAGCTTTTTTTTCACCTCTTCTTCTAATGGTTAATTCGATACCTGTTCCAACAGGTCCTCTCATTAATTCTACAGCCTCACTAAGCGACTTTCCTTGTACTTGTATGTCATTAATTTTTACAATGTAATCACCTGCTTTTATACCTGCTTTAGAAGCTGGCGTGTCATCAATTGGAGAGATGACTTTTACAACTCCAGACTCCATACTTACCTCGATACCAAGTCCTCCAAATTCCCCGCTAGTTTCAGTCTGCATTTCATTGAAAATTTCAGGAGACATGTAGGCAGAATATGGGTCCAAAGATTGAAGAAGACCATTTATTGCAGAGTCCATACTTTCAGATTGATTTATTTCATCCACATATTCTTTATTTATTTTTTCAAGAACCTCACCAAACAAATCAATTTTCTTGTAAATATTATCTTCAGTAGAATTAACTAAATTTGTTAGAATTAAATACAAAAAAAATGACGTCTTTAAAATCTTACCAATCATATTATTAATTTTTCTTTTGGAATAAGTTCAGACCACATCTTTTCAAGTTCATAAAATTTTCTTTTTTCCGGGTGGAAGATGTGTACTATTAGATCTATTCCGTCAACGAGCTTCCATTCACTACTTTCTTTGCCCTCAATTTTAGACTCTTGGATACCATAATTTTTAAACTTTTCTAATACCTGTTCGGATAATGACTGTAAGTGTCTTGAAGAAGTTCCGCTAGCAATTATCATATATTCAGCCATTGAACTTTTGTCTTTTAGATCTATGCTAATTATATTTTGGGCTTTATTTCTATCTAGTGTATTTATTACACTCTGTTTGAGCTCTAAAATTTTATCCATTAATTAAATTAAGACTATCAAATTTTTCTCAATTGAGAAGATGAAATATTGACTTTATTAAATTCTATAAATTTTAAATTTTTCTTATTTAACCTTTTATATGTTATTGAATTTAATGATTTTTTTTTATACCCATGACGGTCAAATACAATTAAATTACATTTTCTAGATATAAGTTTCCATTTATACCATTTATGAAATGATATTAGATTGTCTGCACCCATCAAAAAAAAAATTTCATTTTTTTTGTTTTTGCTTAAGTGATTAATTAAATTTATTGTCTTATTAGATTTAATTAAATTTTCATAAAACTTAACTTGAATAAATTGTTTGTTTCTAATTATTTTCCTACAACCTTTAATTCTATTTAAAAGATTTCTATTACTATCATCTTTTAATGGATTTTTTTTTGTTATCGCCCAAATTATTTTTTTTAATTTAAATCTCTTATATGCTTCATTAGAAATTGCTAAATGTCCTTTATGGGCTGGATCAAATGAACCTCCAAGAATTCCAATCTTATCTCTTTTTAGTCTCAATTTATTTCCTTATACTTCCTTTACTAGTAATTTTATATTTATAAGAAACTAATTGATTTAATCCAACGGGACCTCTGGGTGGTAAATTGTTTGTAGAAATTCCAACCTCGCCTCCAAATCCAAATTCACCACCGTCAGCAAACTGTGTTGAAGTATTGTGCATTGCTATAGAACTTTTAACATATTTTAAAAATTTGTTTGCATTCTTTTTATTTTGAGTAATTATACAATCAGTGTGCATAGTCCCATATTTATTTATATGCAGTATAGCTTCATCTAAATTTTTTACAGATTTAACTGATACGGTTGGGCCTAAATACTCTTTAGACCAATCTTGTCTCGTTGCTTTTTTAATTTTTCCATTATAAATCTTTCTTATTTTGTTATCTGCAATAATTTTGCAACCATGTTTTTCTAAATTTTCCAAAATTGAGAGGCCAAACTTTTTAATTATTTTTTCATGTAAAATAACAGTCTCTGTAGCACCACAGATTGCTGTATTTCTCAATTTCGCATTGAGAATGACCTGTTTCGCAATTTTAGGATTTGCATCTTTATCAACATATGAATGACAAATACCCTCAAGATGTCCAATAATAGGAATTGATGATAGATCTTGAACTTTTTTAACTAAACTTTTACCTCCTCTTGGAACAATAACGTCGATATATTGTTTCATTTTACTCAACATAAAATCAACTACATTCCTTTTTTTTATATTTATAAATTGAACAAAATTTTCATCCACCTTATTTATTTTTAGTGATCTTCTGAATAAGTTTGAAAGTATTAAATTAGAATAAAATGACTCAGAGCCTCCTTTAAGAATAACTGGATTTCCAGATTTAAAACATAAAGAAGCAGCATCTGATGTAACATTAGGTCGACTTTCATAAATAATGCCTATTACCCCTATTGGTATAGATATTTTTGAAATATTAAGACCGTTGGGCCTTTTCCATCTTTCCAATACAATATTTGTAGGATCTCTTAATTGAATTATTTTTTTTATTGAATTTATCATATCTAAAATTTTTTTTTCACTTAGAACCAATCTTTTTATAAGATTTTCATTCAAATTTTTCTTATATGCAAGACTAATATCTTTCTTATTTGCATTAAGAATTAATTTTTTATTTTTAAAAATTAGTTGATAATAATTTTTTAAAACTTTATCTTTCTTTTTAGAATCAATTTTGTGCAAAAAAGCTTTTTTTGATTTTCTACCTATATTTAACAATTTTTCTTTCATTAAATTTCTACCATATCATCTTTATGTACAACCTCAGATTTTGAAATATAACCAAGTATTTTTTTTATTTCATTCGAGTGATATCCCATTATCTTTTTTATTTCATCTGATGAAAAGGAGCTCAAACCTCTTGCGAACTCCTTCCTTTTTATATCTATAATTTTTATATGATCTCCTTTTTTGAACTTTCCTGAAACTTTTTTTATACCTGCTGCCAACAGACTTTTTCCATTTGTAAGTGCTTTTTTAGCACCATCATCTATTATAATCTCTCCTTTTGGTGAAATCGAACTTAAGATCCATCTTTTTCTTGCATGTAATTTTGATACTTTTGAGTAAAACCAAGTACAATTACTTTTTTTTTCTATTAAATTAATAGGGTTTAAATATAAACCATTTGCAATCACCATGTTACAACCTGCCAAGTTGCAAATTTTTGCTGCTTCAATTTTAGTATTCATTCCACCACTTCCAAATTCTGTAATACCTTTAATATTTATATTTTGAATATCTTTATTTAAGTTATTGATCTCTCTAATTAATTTAGCATCTTTGAATGTTTTAGGATTTTTTGTATATAGCCCATCAACATCTGAAAGCAAAACTAAAGTATCTGCTGATATTATTTGAGATACCCTTGAAGCTAATCTATCATTGTCCCCATATTTAATTTCAGAGGTAGCAATGGTATCGTTCTCGTTTACAATTGGTATGTAATTTAATTTAAATAAATTTTCAAAAGTTCTTTTGGCATTAATTGATCTCCTTCTTTCTTCAGTATCTTCTAAGGTCAGAAGTATTTGAGAAATATTTAATTTTAATTTTGAAAATGTTTGAGAAAATAAATTCATTAACTCTATTTGACCTATGGAAGCAATGGCCTGACTTTTATCTAGTTTTAGTTTTGTTTTACTATAATTCATTTTTTTACATCCAAGTGCTATAGCTCCAGAACTCACTATTACCACCTTTTTATTGTTATTTTTTAATTTTTTAATATCTTCTGCAAAGCTAAGTAACCATTTTTTTCTAATCTTTTTCTTTTCGTTTACTATTAAGGATGAACCAATTTTGATAACGATTATTTTAGAATTTTTAAGATGCATAATTTATTAATTTTGATTTAATTTTAGATATGGATTTTTTTTCAAATGTAGTTAATGTCATAACTTCAGAGTTTGTATTTTTTGAAAATTCTTTTATTATTTTCTTTAGGTCTTTATTATCCATCAAATCAACTTTATTTAAGATTACTAATTCTTTTTTTTTAGAAAGTTTAGAGCTATAACTTTTTAATTCATTTTTTATTTGTTTATAGCTCCCACTAAGATCATCGTTAGTTATATCAATTAAGTGTAAAAGTGATTTACATCTTTCAATATGTTTGAGAAATTTTATACCCAAGCCAGTTCCTTTGTGAGCACCTTCTACCAAACCAGGAATATCCGCTATAGTAATTTCCTTATTATCATACTTTGTTACACCAAGGTTGGGATTTAAAGTTGTAAATTTGTAGTTTGCAATTTTAGGATTAGCATTAGTTAATGCTGCCAGTAGACTGGATTTACCAGCGTTTGGCAAACCGATGATTCCTATATCTGCAATAGTTTTTAATTGAAGCCAGATAACAAACTCTTCACCGATAAAACCTTTTGTAAATTTTCTGGGTGCTCTATTTGTGGAGCTTTTGAATCTTGTGTTTCCAAGACCGCCTTTGCCACCAGAAGCTACAATAAACATTTCTTCTGTATTCATAAAATCAAAGATCAATGTCTTGTTATCTTCCTCAAAAACTTGGGTACCGAGAGGAACTTTAAGTACTAAATCTTCCCCATTTTTTCCTGTTCGATTTTGACCAGATCCATTCTCGCCTCTTTTAGCCTTATGGTGCTGCTGATATCTATAGTCAACTAAAGTGTTAAGATTTCTCTCAGCTCTTAATATTACTGAACCACCTTTTCCGCCATCACCTCCATCTGGTCCACCAAACTCTATAAATTTTTCTCTTCTAAAACTTGGAGATCCATCTCCACCGTTTCCAGCTTTTACATAAATTTTAACTTGATCTAAAAATTTCATAATACAACACCTAATCTAAGTTGTACTATTAATTGGGTTTTACTGAAACAAAAGTTCTATCTGATTTAGTTTTTTTAAAAACTACTTTGCCTTTAATTACTGAAAAAATAGAGTGATCCTTTCCCATTCCAACGTTTTGTCCTGGGAATATCTTGGTACCTCTTTGTCTTACAATTATATTTCCTGGAACAACTAGCTCACCACCATACTTCTTTACACCAAGCCTCCTACCAGCACTATCTCGTCCATTTCTTGAAGATCCACCTGCTTTTTTTGTTGCCATAATGTATACCTAGTTATTTAATAACTTCTTTTTTTGAAATTTCCTTTTTAATAGGTTTGGATATTTTCTCAGCTTCAGAAAGAACTTTACCATCTTTTGAGAAAATTTTTTCCACTCTTATTAAAGAATATTCTTGTCTATGACCATTTTTTCTTCTTGAATTTTGTCTTCTTCTTTTTTTAAAAATTAAGATTGTTCTATTTTTACTATTTTTAATTAAATTTGCCTCTACTTTTGCACCCTTAATAATAGGATTACCAATCTCTATTAATTTATTATCCCCATAAGCTAGCACTTCACTAAACTCTATTTTGGTATCTATTTTAGTTTCTGGGAGTTTTTCTATTTTTAAAATTTCTCCAGATTTAACCTTGTATTGTTTACCACCTGTTTTGATTACTGCGTAAGACATAAATTTTTTTTAGGCAATATAGTCTTAGCGATATTTTAGTCAAGCTTTATAAGTTAGAAATTATCCTTCAAATCTCTAAGTTTTGAAAAACTTGCTAAATCTTTGGCTTTGAGAAATATATTACATTGTATTTCTTCTCTCAAACTTGTTGGTAAGGTTGGAAGACCTTTTTTAAGTTTATTTTCAATTTGAGTTATCTTTTTTTGAAGATTTGGATTTTTTGTATCGAATTCAAGACAAAACTTAGAGTTCTGAAGAGTATATTCATGTCCACAATAAATATCTGTATCTAAAGGAAGATTTTTAATTTTATTGAGGGAATTAAACATCTGAGCATATGTTCCCTCAAAAATTCTACCACAACCCAATGAAAATAAGGTGTCTCCTGTAAAAATTTTTCTCTCTTTATAAAAATGAAAAGCAATATGCCCCAATGTATGACCGGGTACATGAAATATTCTAGCTTCAAATGTGTCATTTTTCCAAATCTCATCATTTTTAACTAAAATATCAATTTTAGGAATTCGTTTTTTATCACCGTCAAAACCAATAATTTTAGAATTGTATTTTTCTTTCAAAATTAAATTTCCCCCAATGTGATCAATGTGATGATGAGTATTTAAAATATATTTTAAATTAATCTCATTTTCTTCAATATAATTTACAATTGGTTCTGCTTCACCTGGATCGATAACACAAGCTTTCTTAGTACTATTGTCAATTAATAAATAACTATAGTTATCTTGTAAACATTTGATAATTTTTACATCCATATTATTTTTCTATTAAAAATATACCAAGTTCTGCAAATAAATTTTTAAAAAATAAGTTTGAGGTATTTATCTTTGATATACTTTTATTTGTTAGGGCTAAGGATTTAAATATTCTAAAATTTATTACATTCGAGAACTCAACAAAATCTTTAATAGTACACATATGTATATTTGGGGTGTTATACCAGTTATTTGGTAGCGTTTTTGTAAGGGGCATTGTACCTTTAACTAACAAATTGAGTCTTACTTTCCAATGACCAAAATTAGGAATAGTTATAATTGCTTTTTTTCCTATTCTTAAGAGTTCATTTATAACAGTTTCAGGGTTCATAAAAGCTTGCAAAGTTTGCCCTAAAATAACGTAATCAAAAGATTTATCAGGAAATTGTTTTAAATCAAATTCAGCGTTACCCTCTAAAACTGTAAGACCTTTAGCAACACATGTTTGTACTTTCTGTTTTGAGATTTCAATTCCTCTAATATCTAAATTTTTTTCTTTTTTTAAAAACTCCATTAAGGTTCCATCATCACAACCTACATCTAATATTCTAGAATTTTGCTCTAGTAACTCTAATATTATTTCATATTCTGGTTTCATTTTTCAATTCATCGTAAGATTGGTTTAAAAAATTTTTAACTGTATTTAAAAAATCTGGAACATTTAATAAAAAAGAGTCGTGTCCTTTATCTGACTCTATCTCAACAAAACCCACATTTGCACCTATTGCATTTAAAGCAATCACTATTTCTTTATTTTCTTGAGTTGGATAAAGCCAATCTGATGTAAAAGATATAATAAAAAACTTTGAGTTAGTTTTTTTAAAAGCATTAGATAAATTTCCATTAAACTGTTTAGCTAAATCAAAATAATCCATAGCTCTTGTGATGTAGAGATAGCTATTTGCGTCAAATCTATCTACAAATACTGAACCTTGATGTCTCAAATAACTTTCAATTTGGAAATCAGCATCAAAACCAAATTTAAAATCATCTCTCTCTTGAAGTTTTCTACCAAATTTTTCTTGAAGACCCTTTTTAGATAAATATGTAATGTGTGCTGCCATTCTTGCTACTGCCAAGCCTTTGTCTGGGACTTTGTTTTTAGAGGAATACTCTCCTGCTAACCAATTATGGTCCGCTGTAATAGCTTGTCTTCCAAGTTCATTCAAAGCGATATTTTGCGCTGAATGGCTATATGTGCAGGCTATTGGGACGGCTGTTTTAGTTTTATCTGGAAAATTACTTACAAATTGTAAAACCTGCATCCCACCCATTGATCCACCTATAACAGAAAAAAGTTTTTTAATTTCAAAATGGTCTAGTAAATTGACCTGAGCATTAACCATATCATTTATTGTTATGACCGGAAAATCAGTTCCATAAATTTTGTTTGTTTCTTCATTTTTATGACTTGGACCGAATGAACCCATGCATCCACCAATTACATTCGCACATATTACGAAATATTTTTTCGTATCAATAGATTTATCTGGACCAACTGCATGTATCCACCAACCTTCTTTTTTTGTAACAGGATTTATACCAGTAACATATTGATCTCCAGTGAGAGCATGAAATACTAGTATAGCATTATCCTTACTTTCATTAAGAGATCCGTAGGTTTCATAAGCTAATGGAAAATTATTTATAGTTTTACCACAATCCAGTTTGAGTGGTTTTTTTATAATAATTTTTTTTAAATTTTGCTCATTATTCATAAGTGTGCGGTGAAGTGAATTGTGAGAAAAAAACTTTTTTAGCGGTTTTTTTAAAGCGCTCGCAATTCAGTTAAATCAGCGCAAGCATTATTTACAAGAAGTTATTAATTATGTCAATTTTTAAAAAATTTTACTTAACTATATAAAAAATTGTTATTTTATTTATAAATGCCTTAAATTTAAAAGATGACAAACTTAAAATTTAGAAAAATTGATGTAGAAGTCTATGAGCCAGGCAAGTCTCAAGTCAAAAAATTGAAAAAAATTATTAAGCTTTCTGCTAACGAGTCAGCATTGGGAGTAAGCACGAAAGCTAGAAAAATTATATTTAATAAAAATTTGAATTTTTTTAGATATCCTGACGGAAAATCAAAAAAATTAAGAGAACAGATATCAAAAAAATTTAAATGTGATTTTAAAAGAATTATCTGTGGTGCTGGTTCTGATGAAATTATTCAAATGTTATGTCAACTTTTTTTACAACCAAAGGATGAGGTAATTGTTCCGCAATACAGTTTTTTAATGTATAGGATTTACTCAAAAATTGTTGGTGCAAAAGTAGTTTTTTCAAAAGAAAAAAATTTTAAAGTTTCTATAAATGAAATTTTGAAAAATGTGACAAATAAAACAAAAATTGTTTTTTTGGCAAATCCCAATAATCCAACAGGAACTTACCTTACCAAAACCGAGCTTCTTGAATTAAGAAAAAGATTAAAAAAAAATATATTATTAGTTATCGATGATGCTTATTTTGAGTATATGAAAAATTCTGATTATAAGTCGGGATTAGATCTTTTTAAAAGTAAAGAGAATGTTTTTATTTTAAGGACTTTTTCGAAAATATATGGTCTAGCTTCTTTAAGAGTTGGTTGGGGTTATGGTTCAAAAAAAATTATTGATGCATTAAATATTATCAAACCCCCATTTAATGTAAATGAGGTCGCTCAATTAGCTGCGATAGAGTCTTTAAAAGATAAAAAGTTTTTATCACAATCAATTAAGCATAATCTTATATTTGCAACTAAAATTAAAAATTTTTTAAAAAATTACCAAATTTATTCAAATGAAGTAAGTGCAAATTTTTTATTATTAGACTTTTCAAAATGTAAATTTAAAGCTAAGTATTTTTATAAAAAACTAAAAGAAAAAGGAATCATTCTAAGGTCTACCGAGGAAGGGTATAAAATTAAAAATATGTTGCGATTAACTATTGGTTCAAAAATTGAGAATATAAATTTTATGAAATCAGTGAAGAATATATTTAGTAAATGAAAAGTATATTAATATTAGGTTGTGGGCTTTTAGGTTCTTCTTTATTAAGAAAAATCAAACATAAGAAATTAGCAAAAAAAGTTTTTGTATTTGAAAAATCAAAAAGAAACCTAAAAAAAATAAAAAGTTTAAAGTTACCTTGTGAGATAATTAAAAAACCTGAGGATGCTGTTCATAAATCAAAATTAATTATTTTTTGCACTCCCATGAGTCAGTACAAAAATTTAATTCTTAAAATAAATAAATTCTTAACTCCTGGCCATATAATTACTGATATTGGATCTTCAAAAATGAGTTCATTAAAAATAATCAAAAAGAATTTAAAGAAAAATATTTTTTGGACTTCTAGTCACCCTATAGCAGGCTCAGAAGTAAGTGGACCTGAGCATGGAACAAAAGATTTATTTAATAGCAAATGGTGTATTTTAATCAAAGAAAAAAAATCCAACGTTAAACATATTAAATTTCTAGAATTTTTCTGGAAAAAAATAGGTGCAAAAACTGTTCTTATGAATGCAAAAAAACACGATAAAATTTTTTCTATGACAAGTCATTTACCTCACCTAATAGCTTACAATTTAGTTAAATCAGCCCAAGATTTCGAAAAAAGACAAAAATATAACCTGATAAAATTTAGTGCAGGTGGTCTAAGAGATTTTTCAAGAATCGCTGCTTCAAATGAAGTAATGTGGCGTGATATTTTTTTTGACAATAGAGTCAACGTTTCAAAAGCAATTGATTTATTTATAAAAAACTTAAATGACTTTAAAAAAGACATACACCGTAAAAATAACAATTCCATTCTGAAAAAGTTGACTCGAACAAAAAAAGTAAGATCTAAAATACTTAAACTTAAACAGGATATAAATAGACCAGATTTTGGAAGAAATTAAAAATTTTTTAAATTACTAATTTTTTTTATTTTCAGGGACGCGGTTTTCAAAATTAATTGAATAGCATATTTTATTGGCATTATTGTCACTTTTCTTTTTGGCCCGTAGGCATGAATAAATTTAGTTTTATTTATACATATACCCACATGTCCTCTCCAGAAGATAATATCTCCCTTAGAAAATTTTTTATTCTTTTTTTTTTTACAATATATAATTTGATCTTTTGTATCTCTTGGAAAAAAAATTCTATTATAATAGAAATAAATTTGGATTAAAGCAGAGCAATCTATTCCTCTTACTGTTTTACCTCCCCATAAATATTTGCTATTAACAAATAATTTAAGGATTTTTACAAAATTATTTTCTTCATGTTTAATTTTTTTTGTATCTTTTTTTCTTATCCATTTATTACTCTCAAATTCTAAATAATTTTTAAAAGCTCTTTTGATTGAAATTCCTGAAGCAAAATAAAGAAAGTTATTTGTTTTATAAAACTTATTTTTTCTTTTGATAAATATAGTTGATTTTAAAACAAAAATTTTATGTGAAGGTTTGAAGTGTTCAATAAATTTTTTATTTTTAATGTAACCAATATATTTATCATAATAAGTCTTAATTTTTATCCATTTATCTTTTTTTGATAAAATTCTAAATTTTTCTCCATACAGGATTTGAGAAACAACCTCTGAATTTAATGAAGGTTTTGAATAGATATTTGATACAGTGTTATTAAAAAATTTATTTTTCACTTAATTGAAGCTTATTTCTCATAATCCATAATATAATTAAAGAGGGAATTACCATTAGAGCGGTAAGAATAAAAAAGGTCCCCCAATCGCCATTTAACCAATCCACCAGTGCTCCAGAGGAAGATGCCAAGGTTGTTCTTCCAGCAGTACCGATAGATGCTAATAGAGCATACTGTGTAGCTGTATAGGCTCTATCAACCAATAAAGAAATGAATGCTACAAATGCTACAGTGGCAAAAGCTGCTGCTATATCATCAAAAATTACAGCTACAGCAAATAATAATTCCGATTTACCTGTCCACGCTAGCACACTAAATAATAGATTAGTGCCTGCCATAATAACTCCTGCTAAAAACATTGCTTTTAAAACACCAGATCTAATTACAAATAAACCACCTAAAAGTGTAAAGATAACTGTAGTGATCCATCCCAACGTTTTAGAATAAATTGCGATATCTGATTTACTAAATCCTATTTCTTTATAAAAAATTACTGACATTCTGCCTAAAAATGCTTCACCGACTTTAAACAAGAAAACAAATCCCAAAATTCCTAAAGCAATAGAAAAACCATTCTTCTTGAAAAAACTTATAATTGGCCCACTAATTGTTCCACCAATCCACGTTAGTAATTTTGTGATTATATTTTCCTTTGTAAATCTTTTTGAAATAAATTTATCATTCTCTCTTTGCCTATTTATCCTATCAGAGTCAATTGTTTCATTGACAAACATCAACCCTATGTTCATTAAAATTACTAAAACGCTCAAAATAAGAAATGTAAGTTGCCAGTAATTTTCAAAACCGAAATTTTGTATAATTTCCGCTGAGAATAATGATATAACACCTCCAAGTTTATATCCAGTCCACCAACCTACAACAGCCATTGCAGCCCCAGCGGCCATAGATTTACCCTCATTCTCTCCAATCTGTTCAATTCTTAAAGCGTCGACAGTAATATCCTGTGTTGCAGAGGCTATTGCAATTATTAGACCAATTGTAATTACCAAAGCTAGATTTTGAGTTGGATTAACAAAACTCCATAGGATTAGTGAAATTAAAATTAATACTTGCATAAGTACAATCCAACTTCTTCTATGACCAATCTTTTTAGTTAAAAAAGGAATTTGTACCCTATCAATTAAAGGTGCCCATAAGTAATTAAATGCATAAACTCCAAAGATTAAACCAGCCCATCCTATAGTTGATCTACTTAATCCGTCTTCTTTAAGCCATAAACTAAGACTGCTGCCAATCAATACCCACGGAAATCCTGAAATTGCGCCTAATAACAAAATTTTTAACATTCTGTGATCGAAATAAATTTTGAACATTTTATTAAATGATTTTTGTTTAGGCTCTATCATCTTAGTTTCTCCAAAAAGATGGCAAGAACAACACTAGTATTGCAAATAATTCAAGTCTACCTAAAATCATACCTAGCGTTAATATCCATTTTGAAATGTCAGGTAGTGAAGAAAAATTCCCGTTTGGCCCTATTATAGATCCAAGTCCTGGCCCGACATTTGATATGGATGTTGCCGCTCCTGATATAGAAGTAATGAAATCAAGTCCAGTTAAAGAGAGTAAAGCAGTAATTGCAAAAAAAATCATAAAATACAAATAAATGAAAGATATAACCGAAGATATAAATTTGTTGTCAACAGGATTTTGATCATATTTTAAAATAAACACCCCTTTGGGATAGATAATCTTTTTTAATTGATTCGAAATAAAAGAGTAAAGTATCTGAATTCTAAATATCTTAATTCCACAGGTTGTTGAGCCCGCACATCCTCCAATAAACATAAGTAATAAAAATAAAACGATTGGAAAACCTCCCCAATTATCAAACTGCGCATTTACATATCCTGTTCCTGTCAATATAGAGATAACATTAAAAAAAATAGATCTTAAATTAAATGAGCTTGATTGACTGAGAGCCAGATATAATGCAAGTAAAATAATACTTATTAATATAATTTTTATAAAAGTTCTTATTTGTATATCATTCAAAAATATTTTTTTGTTACCATTAAGAAATTTTATGTAAACTATAAATGGTAAACTTCCCAAGATAATAAATACCATTGCCGAAATTTCTATTGAGATACTATTAAAAAAACCAATGGAGTCATTGTAATTCGAGAAGCCTCCTGTTGCTATTGTGGTCATGGCGTGAGTCAAACTATCAAAAATGTTCATGCCAAGTATTTTGTAAGATATGGCGCAAAATAATGTTAATATCAAATAGATAAAAATTAATCTTAAAGCAATTTCTTTTGATTTTGGCAGTATTTTTTCAGACGAGTCATTATTTGATATTTTAAATAGCTGCATACCTCCAACATTCATAATTGGCATTAAAGTAATTGCCATGACAATAATTCCAATTCCTCCTAACCACTGTAATATAGCTCTCCAGAGTAAAATTCCTTTTGGCATACTTTCAAGATTTGAAATAATTGTTGAACCTGTTGTAGTGATTCCGGACATACTCTCAAAAAAAGCATTTGTGATTGAAAAATTAGTGTGAGAAAATATAAAAGGAAGAGAACTAAAAATTGCAATACTAAGCCATGATAATGCTGTTACTAAAAAAGCCTGCTGTAGATTCAATTTTTTGTCATGGTCTAAATTTGATAGAAAAAATAACGTTCCAAAAATAATTGTAACAATCGAAGCACTTAGAAAAGATGAGTCGATTTCATTATAAAAGAATTGTGCGATGATAGGTATCAACATAAATATTCCAAGAATAATTTGAAGAATACCAAGAGTAAAAAAAACCGTTTTATAATTAGTCATTTTGAAAGAACATTATTTTATGGTAAATAAATTTCAACTCTATATGAATTAGTAAAATCGTAAATTAATGACTTTATTAGAATATTCATGATTAAAAAAGAGAATTTAGAAAAAACTAACGCGTGGCCTTTTGTAGAGGCCAAAAAAATGCTTCGAGAAAGAAAATCTTTTATAGATAAAAAAGGTAAAATCACTCTTCAAACAGGATATGGTCCTAGTGGTCTTCCCCACATTGGTACATTTGGCGAAGTAGCAAGAACTTCTATGATAGTAAATGCCTTAAAACATTTAACAGATCTTCCTTGTGAAATTATAACGTTTTCAGACGATATGGATGGACTTAGAAAAGTTCCCGATAATGTGCCTAACAAGGAATTGCTTGAAAGAAATTTACATAAGCCTCTAACTGAAGTTCCAGATCCATTCGATAAGTTTAATAGTTTTGGAGAACATAATAATCAAATGCTTAAAAATTTTTTAGATAGTTTCAATTTTAAATATAATTTTAAAAGTTCAAGTGAGCTTTATAAATCAGGATTTTTCAATTCAACTCTTAAAGTAATTTTAGAAAACTACGACGCAATTATGAATATTATCCTCCCTACATTAGGAAAGGAGCGCCAAAAAACTTATTGTCCGTTTTTACCAATTTGTCCGGATACTGGCCATGTTTTAGAAATTCCTGTTAAAGAAATCAATAAAGATAAATTGAAAATAATTTTTGACAACAGTGGCAAAGATTTGGAGAAAAGTATTCTAGATGGAAATTGCAAGCTTCAATGGAAAGTTGATTGGGCAATGAGATGGTACGCTTTAGATGTAGATTTTGAAATGTATGGTAAAGATCTTATCGAAAGTGCAATTTTATCTTCAAAAATAATAAAACAAATTGGAAAAACAAATCCATCTGGATTTGCTTATGAATTGTTTTTAGATGAAAAAGGTGAGAAAATTTCTAAATCAAAAGGCAACGGAATCACAATTGATCAGTGGCTAAAATATGCATCGCCGGAAAGTTTATCTTTATATATGTATCAAAATCCTAAAAGAGCAAAAAAATTATATAAAGAAATTGTTTCAAGAACTGTGGATGAGTATTTAGAATTATTAAGTAAAGCAAAAAATCAAGATGAGCTACAACTTTTGATGAATCCTGTCTGGCATGTTCATGATAGTGATATTCCAGAAGAGCAAATGATAATGTCTTTTTCAATGCTGTTAAATCTCGTCGAAACAAGTAATGCTAACAACAAGGAACTTCTTTGGAAATTTGTAAAAAAATATAAAAAAGATATTTTAGAAAAAGATTTTCCAATTTTTGATGGCCTAGTTAGTAATGCAATCCAATATTTTAATGATGTAATTAAAAAACAAAAAAAATACAAAACTCCAAGTGATAAAGAAAAAATTGTACTTAAAGCTTTAATTGATACTCTTGACAAGTGTAATGATGAAATGTCACCAGAGGATATTCAAACTCTAGTATATTCAACTGGAAAAGAAAATGGTTATTCTGAAAATCTAAGAGATTGGTTTAAATTGATTTATGAAGTTGTATTTGGTGAAGAAAATGGACCTCGGATGGGATTTTTTATAAGTTTTTTTGGTGTTAAAGAAACAAAAGATCTTATATTAAATAAAATTAAATAATGTTTGCAAATATAAGATCTTTAATTTTCAAGTTAGATCCTGAAACAGCACATAATTTAGCAATTAAATCTTTAAAATTTAATTTTGTTCCAAATATTTTAGACGACGATAAAGATAACCCTTTATTCAAAACAAAGTTATTTAGTAAAGATTTAGAAAACCCAATTGGTATGGCGGCAGGTTTTGATAAAAATGCTGAAGTATATAATACACTATTTAGGCTAGGATTTGGATTTGTTGAAGTTGGCACTATTACACCATTGAAACAATTTGGAAATCCTAAACCAAGAGTATTTAGGTTAGTAGAGGACGAAGCATTGATAAATAGGCTTGGTTTTAACAACCTAGGTGCTCAAAATGTTGTAGAGAGAATTAGATCTAATAAACAAACTGGTTTGTTAGGAATAAATATTGGACCAAATAAAGACACCAAAAATAGACTTGGAGACTATATAGAATGCCTGAGAATATTTCACCAAGATGCCGATTATATTACTGTAAATATTTCATCACCTAATACAGAAGACCTTAGAAGTTTTCACGATCAAACAAAATTAAATGAACTTCTTGAGATTATTGATAAAGAAAAAAAGAAACTAAGTTCAAAAATTCCAATAGCAGTCAAGGTATCTCCAGATATTAGTAATGATGATATAAGCAGGATATCTGAGGTTTTATTATCTAATCAGATTGAAGTAATAATTGTTTCAAATACATCAGATTCCACTAGAGACTCTTTGAATAATATTCAAAAGCATCAAAAAGGAGGCTTGTCAGGTAAGCCAATAAAAGAAAAATCCACCAAATTGATAAATAGATTTTATAAACTTCTCAATGGAAGGGTAAAAATTATTGGTGTAGGGGGAGTAGACTCAGGAAAAAGTGCGTATGAAAAATTTTTAGCTGGTGCTAATTATGTTCAACTTTACACAGGATTGGTCTTCAAGGGACCAAATATAGTCAATATGATAAAAAAAGAGCTTAAAGAACTATTAAAAAAAGATGGAGTTAAAAATTTTACTGAAATTATCGGAAAAAATCACTAACAAAAATCTTATAAACTTGACGAGATCTATAACTCACTTTATATAGTCGTTACTATTATGTCGAAAAAATGTGAACTTACCGGAAAAATCCCAATGAAAGGTCATAACGTTAGTCATGCTAATAATAAGACAAAAAGAAGATTCCTCCCAAATTTAAAAAAAGTTAGATTTACTAGTGAAATTTTAAAGAGAAGTTTAAAATTAACAGTTAGTAATTCTGGGGTAAGAACAGTAGATAAAAAGGGAAGTTTTGATGAGTTTTTAAAGACAGTTAAGAATAAAAATTTATCACCAAGATTAAAAAAATTGAGAAAAAATTTATTAATAAAATCACCTTTTCAAAAAAAAATAGTTCAATCTAAAAGTGCTTAATGAGTAAATTATTTTTATTACTCTCTTTCATCATGGGGGTTGTTGTCTTAGCATCTAATTATCTAGTCCAATTTCCTATAAATTATTATGGTTTAGAGGAAATATTAACTTATGGAGCTTTTAGTTATCCGATTGCTTTTTTAATTACTGATTTAGCTAATAGATCTTACGGAAAGATTATTGCAAGACAGATTGTTTATATAGGCTTTACAATAGGAATTTTATTTACACTAATATTTTCTACAAATTTCACAGATTTAATTTCAATTAGAATAGCAATTGGATCTGGAACGGCATTTATTATTGCACAGCTTTTAGATGTTCAAATATTTGATCAATTACGACAAAAAAAATGGTATATAGCTCCTTTGACATCTTCTCTAATTGGCTCAACCATCGATACTTTCTTATTCTTCTCTATATCTTTTTATGGAACTGGAATACCTTGGGTAACATTATCCCTTGGAGATTTAGCAGTTAAAATCTTTGTTGCTCTATTAATGTTAATACCTTTTAGACTATTATTAGCTAGATTAAAACCAGCCTACTAAATCTTAGGTTCTTGCTGTGTCATACAATGTATCGCACCGAAGCCCCATATTAACTTACTACAGTCAATTGTTTCAATCTTTTTTGATCTAAAATAATTTTTGAAAATTTTGATTGCTTTTTTGTCTTCTTTTACTTTAAAAATTGGTAATAAAATCATTTTATTACAAATGTAAAAGTTCATATAACTTGCTGGAACCCTTGTATTTTTGATTAAAATTGGCGAAGGCATCGGTACCTTTATAATTTTAAATTTTTTACCTTTATAATTTTTAGATTTTTTTAAAATTTTTAAATTTTCGTTAAGATTTTTATAGTTTTTATCTTTTTTATTTTTTTCAACAGCAGTCATAATTGTATTTTTTGAGACAAATCTTGAAATGTCATCAATATGTCCATGAGTATCGTCACCTAAAATTCCTTTTTTTAGCCATATAAAGTTATTAATATTAAGATATTTAAAAAACAATTCCTCGTAATCTTTTTTGTTGAAGTTTTTATTTCTTTCTTGGGTCTTACTTAGCAAACATTCTTCTGTAAGCAAAATTGACCCATGACCATTTATATCGAAAGCCCCACCTTCCATTATAATTTTTCTAATATTGTTATTCTTTTTCATAATTGGATTAATTTTTTTTAATTTGGTAATTTTACTAATATTGTCATTAATTTTATTATCATTCTTATAATTATTATATTTAGCCCATCCACTGAAACCAAAATTTAATATTATTTTTTTTTTATTTTTTTTATTAATCAAAAATATTGGCCCAGAGTCTCTTAACCATATCCTATCAGTCTTAATTTTATGAAATTTAATATTTCTGATTTTTTTGTTTTTGATTAACTTTTTTATACTTTTAGCACTATCATTTATTATCAAATTAACTCTCTGGTTTTTTGAGATTTTGGATATAATTTCTAAAATCACATCAGGAATATATTGATATAAGCCAGGCCAATCGTTTTTATTATACGGCCAAACAATCCAAGTTGAATCTTGGGCTTCCCATTCTGCGGGCATTCTATACTCATTAAGTTTTTTACTCATCTGAGGGATTTTTTAATATGCCTTTATAAAAATCAATTCTTCTGTCACGTAAAAAAGGCCAATGTTCTCTCGTTTTATCAATTTTTTTGTAATCGATTTCTCTAATTAATATTTCTTCCTTGTTATTACTTAGTTTTCCAATTATCTGTCCACTAGGGTTAATAATCATAGAGTTTCCCCAAAATTGTATTTTCCTACCTCCTTTTTTCTCAGTTCCTACTCTATTAACTGCTACAACATAAATTCCATTTGCAATAGCATGAGACTTTTGCATTGTAATCCAAGATTCTAATTGAGATTTCCCAAAACTTTTTTTTTCTTTAGGATGCCAACCAATAGCAGTTGGGTAAAAAATTATTTGCGCTCCTTTAAGTGCGGTTAATCTTGCCGCTTCAGGAAACCATTGATCCCAACATATTAGAGGTCCAATATTTCCAAATTTTGTTTTGACTGATTTAAAACCTAAATCTCCAGGAGTAAAATAAAATTTTTCATAATAACCTGGATCATCTGGAATATGCATTTTTCTATATTTGGATAGAATTTTACCTTTTTCGCTAATTACCAAACTTGTGTTGTGGTAAAAGCCTTGTGTTTTTTTTTCAAACAAAGAAATCATCAATACTATTTTTAATTCTTTTGCTAAGTCGCAAAATATTTTTGAAGTTTTTCCTGGTATTTTTTCAGCTAATTTAAAATTTGAGTGATTTTCTGTTTGGCAAAAATAATTTGATAAAAATAGCTCTGGCACACAAATAATTTTAGCTTTTTTTGACGCTGCTTTTCTAATATTTCTAATAATTGATTGAATATTTTTTTGTAAATTTACTGAAATCTTACTTTGTATAATTCCAATTTTGACTTTTTTGATCATTAATCAAAATATTTTAGAAAAGTTTTTCTTAGCTCTATTTTTCCATTCTCCTGTATGGTAAGCGTCACTTGCTATTAATGGTAAAACGCTTGTCGCCTCTGCAAAAACCATCTGTTCTTTGGTTGTATCAACTTTACCCCATGAACTTGCTTCTTTAAGTGTTGAGCTACTACATGCCCCATCTCTTGTATCAGCGACTGTTATTTGTATAGCATATTTATGCATACCCGCATCTTTACCCAGAAGCTCTGCACAAATTACAGTATCCTGAACAAAGTTTTTAGGAACACCGCCACCAATCATAAATAATCCTGATTCTTTAGACTTAATTTTTATTTCAGTTAATTCTCTAAATTCCCTGATAGAGTCTAATGTTATATGTTTATTAGGATTTCTTTCTTGATGCATTACCAATCCAAAACCTGCACTTGAATCGGTAAATGCAGGACAAAATATTGGAACATTGTTGTCATATGCTGTTTCGATTAAAGAACCTTTTTTTTTTGCATTTGATTTTAAGTATTTACCGATTTCTTCAATAAACTCTCTTGAAGTATAATTTTTTGGTTTCAAGTTATCAGCTATTTCACCAATAGTTTTATCACATATTTGAAGCTCTTCTTCATCTATGTAAGTATCATAAATTCTATCTATGTAATTTTCTCTTAATTCGCTGTCATTTTGAAATTGTGATCCTTGGTAGTGTTTAAATCCAAGTGCCTCAAAAAAATCCATATCAATAATAGATGCTCCCGTTGCAACAATTGCATCCACCATGTTATATTTAACCATATCCCGATAAATATGCATACACCCCGCAGCAGAAGTAGATCCAGCAAGTGTCAAAAATATTGTGCAATTTTTATCCATGAGCATTTCATTATATATTTTAGATGCATTAGCAATTTCTCTTGAAACAAAAGACATTTTTTTCATTGATGAGATAATTTTTCTTGAGTCAAAGGAAGTGATGTCTATATGTTCGACAGGATCTTTTAGAAAATCTTTTTTACTATTATGACCCAAGGTTTTTTTATCTGACATCAAGCAACCAAATTAGCTTTATTAATATTTTTGTCATAAAGCGTCATAATTGGGGTATCTTCAACTTCATAAATTTCATTTGAATAAAAACCGTTAAACTGCGTTCTGAATGTTAAACCATAAGCCCCTAGTTGTCCAAGCTCAATATAATCATTTTCTTTTATATTGTTTGGTAGAAGAAAAGGACCTTTCATGTAATCCATACTATCACAAGTTGGGCCATAAAAATCAAACGCAGTTAGTTTTTTTGATATAATTTTATTTGTATTATTCTTTATGAGTTTTGTTGGAAAAACTATATTTGGTGTGCCCCCATCAAATAATGTACCGTAAGTTCCATCGTTGATATAAAGTTTATGTTTTTTTCTCAAATCAACTCTAACTATTGTAGATCCACTTTCAGCAACTAAAGCTCTACCTGGCTCACATATAATTTTAGGCATTTTTTTTAAATTTAAATTTTCTAAACCTGTAACAATTTCATTAAAATAGTTTTCAAGTGGTTGGGGTATCAGATCTGGATAAATTGTTGGAAATCCCCCACCTACATTTATGTAATCAGGAATAATTTTAGTTTTTTTTATTATATTTCCAATTTCATTAATTCCTTTAGTATAAGAAATAGGATGCATACACTGTGAGCCAACATGAAAACTAATACCAATTTTTTTTGAATGCTGTTTTGCAAGTCTTAATAATCCAATTGCCTCAGATGATAAAGCGCCAAATTTTTTTGATAAATCTATTTCAGCATGTTCATTAGAGACAGCTACTCTTACAAATAATTCTAGATCCTTTGCACTATTAGTACTTTCTATTATTTTAATTAATTCGTCTTTTGTATCTAAAGCGAACGTTTTAATTCCATAGTCAAAATAAGCTTCTCTTATACTTTCTTTGCTTTTTACTGTATGCATAAATGAACACTTTGCTATTGAGCTATATTTTCTAACAATTTTTATTTCCTCTATAGATGCAACGTCAAATTGATCAATGCCGCTTTTAATAAGCGTCTTTATAATATCTGGATGTGGATTTGTTTTGACTGCAAATAAAGTTTTTCCTGGAAATTTATCTTGAAAAAATTTTGATGCAGAAAGAATTGACTTCTTTCTAATACAATATACTGGCCTTGTAGGTTTCAGTTGATTTACTAATTCTTCAACTGACTTAAATTTTTGCATTATAAATGCTCCCAAAAAAAAAATTTAACAAAAAAAGTCTTTTATAAAAAAACTTTAGTATTTGCACCGATAATTCAATAGTTATTCAATGTAAAGCAAATAATCGCCTATTGAATTGTGGAAAAAAATATCCATATTAAGCATATGAAAAACGAGGGAACACTTCAAAATTTGGCAGATTTCGACAATAAATCGCTGTTAATTGTCGATGACGATAACCCTTTTAGGGAAAGATTAGCAAGAGCTATGGAAAAGAAAGGGTTTGAAGTTATTCAAGCTGAGGGTGTAAAAAAAGGTATCGATTCAGTAAAAGCTAAAAAACCTGGTTTTGCAGTAGTTGATCTAAGACTAGGTGATGGAAATGGCTTAGAGGTGGTAAAAGAAATTCAAAACTCCAATTCCTCAAGCAGAATAATTATGCTTACAGGTTATGGAAATATTCCAACAGCAGTTGCGGCTATAAAAGAGGGGGCTATTGATTATCTTGCGAAGCCAGCTGATGCTGAAGATGTTGAAAAGGCTCTTTTAGCTGATCCCTCAAAAAAAGCTGCTCCACCAGAAAATCCTATGTCTGCAGACCGAGTAAAATGGGAACATATTCACAGAGTATTTGAACTTTGTAATAGAAATGTATCAGAGACAGCTAGAAGGCTGAAGATGCATAGAAGAACACTTCAAAGAATTTTATCTAAAAGATCTCCTAAATAAACTTTCTAATATTCAATATTTTTTTAGCTAAAAGAGTTAGTATCGAAATCTTAAAAATCTCAGCAAGTAAAAAGGGTGCAACACCTAATTCAAATATTGGTTTATCCCAACCTAAAATTGTTCCTAGCCATAGAATACCAAGAATATATATTGTTGAAACAGAAAAAATTAATTTTAGAAAAATTATTAAATAGTTATCCTTAACTTTAACAAAAGAAGCTAGGATGCAAGCAGAAACAAATCCTATCAAGTATCCCATGGTTGGACCTGTAAAATAAACTAGTCCAACACCTCTTTCAGGTGAATTCGAGAAAACAGGCAATCCAATTATTCCTTCAAACAAATATAGGCATACAGCAAGCGACCCAATTTTATAACCTAAAAATATCCCCAAAAATAAGACCATAAAAGTTTGCATCGTCATTGGCACAGGATAAAAAGGTATCTTTATTTTAGCAGAAATTGTTAAGGCAATTGAGCTCAAAAAAATAATTAATATATATTTTATGATTTTAGATTGTGTATTTTGCTTTATAACTTCCATAAAAAATAATACTCTTATTTTGATTGATAATCTATATTAAATTAAAATGACAAAAATTCAAAAAACAGATCACTTTTATCTTATTGATGGCTCTGGTTACATTTTTAGAGCTTATTATGCTTTGCCACCTCTAACAAGAAAAAGCGATGGATTACCGACAGGTGCAGTCAATGGTTTTTGTAATATGCTTTTTAAACTTCTTGAAGACTCAAAATCTGACCAAAATTTACAGAAACCTACACATTTTGCTGTAATTTTTGACTCAGCTAGAAAAACATTCAGAAATGATATCTATAAAGATTATAAAGCAAATAGATCAGAAGCTCCTGATGATTTAGCACCTCAATTTGAATATATAAGAAAATCTGTTCTGGCTTTTAGTCTTCCAAGTGTAGAATTGATCAATTATGAAGCTGATGATTTGATAGCAACATATGTAGATCAAATACTTAGTGCCGGTGCAAAAGTAACGATAGTTTCCTCAGATAAGGATTTGATGCAATTATTTAAAAAAAATGTTCGAATTTTTGATCCAATGAAAAATAAATTTATCAATGATGAGGACATTAAAAATAAATTTGGTGTTGACTCAAATAAGGTAATTGATGTTCAATCTTTAGCTGGAGATAGTAGTGATAATGTGCCTGGAGTACCTGGTATTGGTGTAAAAACAGCTGCAGAGTTAATAAATAAATATGGCACTTTAGAAAAGCTTTTAGAGTCTGCGCATGAGATTAAGCAGAACAAAAGAAGAGAAACACTTATTGAAAATAAAGATAAAGCTATAATTAGTAAAAAACTTGTATCCCTAAAACTTGATGCCCCTGTGGATAAAGAACTTAAAGATTTTAGATTAAAAGATATTGATAAAGATAAACTTTATAAATTTCTAAGGGAAATGGAGTTTAACAGACTATTAAGCTCAGCTATTTCTGTGTATGGAGAACCAAATCTCGATAGTACTAAAGTCATCACTCCAACAAAAAAAATTGAACCAATAAACAAAAATCAATATTATCTGATAAGTGATCCAAAAGAAATTGATGATTGGATTAAAGATGCAGAGAATATAGGTGAAGTTGCAGTTGATACTGAGACAAGCTCCCTCGATCCCCATCAAGCAGATTTAGTTGGAATATCTTTATGCTCAAAAATTGGAAAAGCTTGTTATATCCCAATAGCTCATAAATCAAAAAAAAATATTGATAAGAATATAGTTTTAAAAAAATTAAAAACACTCTTAGAGGATCCAAGTATTAAAAAGATAGGACAGAATATAAAGTTTGATTTTATTGTTTTATACAAACATGGCATCTCCATTCAATCTATGGAAGATACAATGTTAATGTCATATGTTTTAGATGCTGGAAAAAATAGACATAACATGGATACATTATCAGAGATCCATTTAGGACATAAAACGATTTCTTTCAAAGACATGGTTGGAACTGGAAAAAAACAGATTAATTTTAGTGAAGTTGATGTTGAGAAAGCAAAAGATTATGCTGCAGAGGATGCTGACATAACATTTAGGCTGTACAAAAAATTTTATCAAAGTTTAAAAGAAGAAAAAATGATTAATATCTATGAAGTTTTTGAAAAACCAATGATAAAAATATTAGCCTTCATGGAAATTGAGGGAATAAAAATTGATAATAACTTTTTGAAAATTTTATCAAACAAATTTCATAAAAAGATTGAGCGAATTCAAAATGAAGTATTTAAGTTGTCAAAAAAAAAATTCAATATTGCATCTCCAAAACAATTAGGTGAGATTATATATAATGATCTAAAAATTGCTGGACTAAAAAAGACAAAAAAAGGGAGTTTTGCTACAAGCGCCTCCGTCTTAGAAGACTTAGCATTTAAAGGTAATAAATTCCCACAGCTTGTTCTAGATTGGCGACAAGTATCAAAATTGAAGAATACATATTCAGATTCTTTACCTGAACACATCAATCCTAAAACTAAAAGAGTTCACACATCTTTCCTGTTGGCAGCTACCACTACAGGTAGATTGGCATCGAGTGATCCAAATTTACAAAATATTCCTATTAAGTCTGAGGATGGAAAAGATATTAGAAAAGCTTTTATTGCCAAAAAAGATCATGTTTTAATTTCTGCAGATTATAATCAGATAGAAATGAGAATTTTAGCAGATTTAGCGGATGTCAAAGAGTTAAAAAAAGCTTTTAAAAATGATATAGATATCCATTCTTTAACTGCAAGCCAAATATTTAATACTGACATTAAAAAAATCAATCAAGATCAGAGAAGAAAAGCCAAAGCTATAAATTTTGGTATAATTTATGGTATTTCTCAGTATGGATTGGCAAAACAAATCAATGTCTCAAATCATGAGGCTGAAGAGTTTTTAAACTCTTACTTCTATAAATTCCCAGAAATAAAAGTTTATATGAACAAGACAATTAAATTTTGTAGAAAAAGTGGTTTCGTAAATAATATTTTTGGAAGAAGATCACATTTTTTAAATATAAATGACAAAAATTATAATGTGAGAAATTTTCAAGAACGAGCAGCAATAAACGCTCCAATTCAAGGATCTGCTTCCGAAATTATGAGATTAGCGATGGTAAGACTAAAGCAGAATTTAGATTTAAAAAAAAATAATGAAACAAAAATGTTACTCCAAATTCATGACGAATTAATTTTTGAAACTCCAAAAGATGATGCTAAGAGAATCAGTAAAATAATTTCTACAGAAATGGCAAGTGTAAGAAATAGTGATCAGCACTCATTTTCAATACCTTTAACAGTAGATATAAATATTGGCGTTAACTGGGGAGATCTTAAGTAATTTAAATTGATTGCCCAATTTCGAACAATTTAGTATTTTTACTATAAACTATGCACAAACAAACAATTGCATTAATAGATGATGATAGAAACATTCTTACTAGTTTAAGTATTGCTTTAGAGAAAGAAGGTTTTAAAGTTCAAACTTATATTGATGGTGAGAGTGCTTTAATAGGTTTAACTAGAACTCCACCAGATTTAGCAATAATTGATATAAAAATGCCAAAAATGGATGGTGAAGAATTGTTAAAAAAACTTAGAAAAAAAACATCACTACCTGTGATATTTTTAACCTCAAAAGATGATGAAATTGATGAATTACTTGGTCTTAAACTCGGCGCAGACGATTTTGTAAAAAAGTCTGGCGGTTTTTCCATTAAAGTTTTAATTGAAAGGATAAGGGTTCAACTTAGAAAAAAAGATTCAAAAGAAATATATGAGGAGAATAAAAGTATAATTACCCATGGAAAGTTGAAATTAGATCCCTCCCAACTAGAATGTGAGTGGGATGGGAAACAATTACCTGAGAAATTAACAACTACAGAATTTTTATTAGTAAAAGAATTAGCTAAAAGACCAGGTATAATTAAGGAAAGAGCGCAGTTAATGGATATTGCTTATAGAGAGGATACTGACATAGAGGACAGAACTATTGATAGTCATGTTAAAAGAATTAGGAAAAAATTCAAAAAAGTTGATCCAGAATTTTCAGCTATAGAGACCAGATATGGTAGTGGGTATAGATGGAATGTTAGTTAATGTTTAGTGATCTTCTTAAAAGTTTGTCAATTTTAAAAAAATTTTTATTTATAAATTTTATTTTTTTTACAATAATTGGTTTATTTACATTTTTATATTTAAAAAATGTACAACCAAATTTGATAAAAAAAAAATCATCAAATCATATTGAAGTTATAAATAATACGATCGACAATCTCACAAGACTAAAAGTTAAATTTATAGAGGAAGATATTAGAAGTTTCCTTTTTTCAACAAGATTTCTCTTTCAAAATTTAGATAGGGTAATATTTTTCGATAATAATTTAAATTTAGTTGGGGATACTGATACATTGGACTTAGATCCAAGATCATTCACAACAAGATTGGATATTATAGAATTTGAAATATTAAGTGAAAAAAAAACAAAAGAGATTACAGAAAAAAAAAATATAGATATTGGCGAAAATAATACATTTTCTTTAAAGGATATTTTATCTGAATATGCTAAATCAAAAAATTTTGGCATTCCTTTTACCTTTACTCAAGAAGAATTTAATAAATTCAAATTAACAACAATCAAGAATGTCATGCTTGAAGGAAAGAATATTGGATATTTGGCAATCTCTGAGAATGCAAATGATATTAAAGCTGCTATAGACGAGAGAAAAACTTTCATATTAAGAACAGCAATAGCTGTTGGAATAGTAATTTTAATTTTTTCATTTGTTTTAAATAGGTATTTTCTTAAACCAATTAAAAATTTAGTAAGTTATACAAAAACTATTAAAGATAAAGACAATAAAATTACAAATATTGAGGGACTTAAATTGAGAAACGATGAGCTGGGCCTACTATCAAATTCATTGGATGATATGACATTAGAGTTACAAAAAAGAATTTCAAATGCTGAAAATTTCTCAACAGATCTTGTTCATGAGATAAGAAACCCATTGGCTTCTTTAAAAAGTGCATCAGAAATATTACATGATACAAATGATTTTGAACAAAGATCTAAGTTAACAGATATCATGAGTCACGATGTACAAAGAATAGAAAGATTAATTACAGATTATTCTCAAATGTTGAAGGATGAGGTAGCATTGAGTAAAGAAAAAATTAAAAGATTAGATATTGAACCGATTATAAAATCAGTTGTTGATGACTATAACAATATCTATAAATTAAAAAGAGGTATTCAGATACACTATGAGAATGATGGAAAAAATAATTATTTTGTAAACGGTATTGAAAATAGAATTGAACAAATAATTGCTAACTTATTGGATAATGCAATTTCATTTAGTGAAAAAAATAGAGATGTTATAGTCAAAATTTCTAAATTAAATGATGATAAAGTTGTAATTAATATCTTAGATGAAGGTTTGGGTTTTAAAGAAAAAGATACAGATAAGATATTTAAAAGATTCTATAGCAATAGACCTGATAAATTTGGAGAACATTCAGGTCTTGGATTAAACATAGTTAAAAATTTGGTTGATTTGCATAATGCTACAATAAAAGCATCGAATAGAACCGATAAAGATGGAGCGATGATGGAAATAGTATTTCCTAAAGTTTAAAGTGATCTATTGATTAATTAATCCTTATTTGTTAGAAAGCCTCCCATGGAAGATTTTAAAGTAAAAGATTTATCCCAAGCAGATTTTGGTAGAAAAGAAATTTCAATAGCCGAAAGTGAAATGCCAGGTTTAATAGCCTTAAGAGAAGAATATTCTGGAAAACAACCTTTAAAAGGGGCTAGGATTGTAGGTTGTCTTCATATGACAATACAAACAGCTGTGCTAATTGAAACGTTAGTTCACCTAGGTGCCGAGGTAAGATGGTCCTCTTGCAATATTTTTTCAACTCAAGATCATGCTGCAGCAGCAATAGCAAAAGCTGGAATACCAGTATTCGCATGGAAGGGTGAAACAGAAGATGAATATTGGTGGTGCGTAAAACAAACAGTGGAAGGTAAAAAAGATTGGAAGCCCAACATGATTTTAGACGACGGAGGTGACCTTACAGCTTTAATGCACAAAGACTATAAAGATTTAATGAAAGATATCAAAGGTTTGTCTGAAGAAACAACAACAGGTGTTTTAGCATTAAAAAAAATGGAAAAAGAGAAAACTCTTTTAGTCCCTGCAATAAATGTAAATGACTCGGTAACAAAATCTAAATTTGATAATCTATATGGCTGTAGAGAAAGCTTAGTTGATGGAATAAAAAGAGCAACAGATGTAATGATGTCTGGAAAAGTAGCTATAGTAGCTGGCTTTGGAGATGTGGGTAAAGGCAGTGCAGCTTCTCTAAGACAATCCGGCGCAAGAGTAATGATAACTGAAACAGATCCAATTTGTGCATTACAGGCGGCAATGGAAGGTTATGAGGTGGTAACTATGGACGACATGATTAGCCAAGCAGACATTGTTGTCACTGCTACTGGAAATAAGGATATTGTAACAGCTGACCACATGCGAGAAATGAAAGATAGGGCCATTTTATGTAACATTGGGCATTTCGATAATGAAATCCAAGTAGAGGCGCTTAAAAATTATAAGTGGGATGAAATTAAACCCCAAGTTCATGAAATTACGTTACCAAGTAAAAAAAGAATAATATTATTAGCCGAAGGAAGGTTAGTTAATCTAGGTTGTGCAACAGGTCATCCAAGTTTTGTAATGAGTGCGTCATTTACTAACCAGGTTATTGCTCAGATAGAATTGTGGAATAATCATAAAAATTATGAAAAAAAAGTTTATGTGCTTCCGAAACATTTAGACGAAAAAGTTGCAATATTACACCTTAAGAAAGTAGGTGCTAAATTAACTAAGCTATCTAAAGATCAAGCAGACTATATTAGTGTAAAAGTAGAAGGTCCTTATAAGCCAGATGCATATCGCTACTAAGAGTGGAAAAATAGATTTACTCTTCGAAAATGACACAAAAAAATTAGCAAACACTATTTCCAAAAAAATTAAAATAGGTGATATTATTTATTTATATGGTGAGATAGGTGTAGGAAAAACAACTTTTGTTAAATATCTAATAAATAGTTTACAAAAAAAAAATAATTTAACTGTAACAGAGGTGATCAGCCCTACCTTTGCACTCTTAAATGAATATCAGATTAAACAATTTAAGATTAATCATTTTGACTTATTTAGAATTAAATCATCTAAGGAGATAGAAAATTTAGATTTATTTACTAATAGATCAAGTTCTATCACTTTAATTGAATGGCCACAAAAAATTAAAAAAAAACCAAAAAACCTAATTGAATTAAAATTCAATTATCAAAACGACTACCAAAAAAGATCTGTAGAAATAAAAGGATTAAGTTTATAATTTTTCAAATGATCAATTATAAAAATTTGAAAAAACTTAAAGGTGATGCATCTTTTCGCAAATTTTATAGAAAAAAAAATAAAATTTTTTCATCCATTTTAGTTTACTCAAAAAAAGAAAAATATACAAATTTGCTTGTGTATGATGCGATAAATAAAATTTTAATTAAAAATAAAATTTTAGCCCCAAAACTATATAAAGAAAATTATGTAAAAAATTATATTGAAATTGAAGATTTTGGTAATTTAACTATTCTTAAAGCTTTTAAAAAAAAAAAGATCAATAAATTTTTATATTTCAAAAAAATTATAAAGTTATTAAATAAAATTCAATCAATCAAAGATAAAAATATAAAAAACTTTATGAGTGAAAGATACAAAATTCCAAAATATAGTAATAAGATCTTAATACAAGAAGCTAACTTATTTTGTGATTGGTATGCAAAAAAAACTTTACTGAATGATAAAAAAAACTTTATTGTAAAGTTTAAAAAGATAATAAAAAAAATTGTAGTTAATTTAAAACTTAAAGATGAAGTATTTGTTCATAGAGATTTTCACATATCAAATTTAATGTTGGTAAAAAATGAAATAGGTATTGTAGATAGCCAGGATACCTTAATTGGAAACAGAGCTTATGATTTAGCATCACTAATTGATGACGTAAGATTTAAAACACCAAAATTACTAAAACAAAGGATTTACAAAAATTATCTGAATAGCTCAAAAAATTTGAGCCACACAAAACTAAAGAATGATTTTGAAATTTTGTCAATTTTGAGAAATCTAAAAATAATTGGTATTTTTACCCGTTTAGCTTATAGAGACGGAAAAAAAAGTTATTTAAAGTTAATCCCTTATTGTTGGAAACTAATAAATGATAGAATTAATGAAAATAAAATTTTTACAGATTTAAAAATTCTTTTATCAAAAAATTTTCATGGTAAAATAAAATGAGTATTAATACAGCACTGATATTATGCGCTGGGTTTGGAAAAAGATTAAATCCACTTACACTAAAAGTACCAAAACCTCTATTAGAGTTAAATAACAAAACATCTTTAGAGATTTGTATTGAAACTATATTAAAACTTGGAATAAAAAAAATTTCGATTAATACCTTTTATTTAGGAAGTCAAATTTCAGAGTACGTAAAAAAAAAAAATTTTCCAATAGAAATTAAAATATTTGATGAGGGAAAAGAAATACTAAATACTGGTGGTGGAATTTTAAATATGATTAATCAGCTTCCAGATAATGATTATATTATTTTTAACCCAGATACGATTTGGGGCGAAAATTATATTGGTGACATTAAAAAAATGCAAAGTCATTACGTTTCTAAAAATTTAAATAATATCCTTCTAACTACAAATAAAAATTTGAGTTTTGATAAAAGTTTTCAAGGTGATTTTGAGTTAAAAGATAATCTATTAAAAAAAGGTGATAATAAAGATTTTATATACATAGGATGCCAGATTTTAAATAGAAAAATATTTAAAAAGTACAAGGTAAAAAATTTTTCAATTTCTGAGATATGGAATAATTTATTGAGTAAAGATGAATTAAATGGTTTTGAGAGTAAAAATAAATTTTATCATTTAACAGATTTAGAAATTTTTAAAAAACTAAAAGATCTTTAGCTCTTTCTTTGTCGAGATATTCAGAATTCATTACTTGATTATCATTGAATTCTAAGACTAAAGGATTTCCAGTAGGTATTTCTAAATTAGAAATATTATGATTGTCTAATTTAAATAAATATTTGCATAATGCTCTTATTGAATTGCCATGAGCAGATATTAGTACATTTTTATTTTTCAAATGATTACAAATTTTCTCATTGTAATATTTTATAACTCTTTCATAAGTATCTTTTAAAGACTCAGTGTTGGGAATTACATTTATTGGTAAATTTTTATAAGTTTCAATGTTGGCTGGATGAAATGGACTACTCTTACTTAAAGGATCAGGCTTAACATCCCATGACCTTCTAAATTCATGAACTTTTTTCTCACCAATTTTTTGCATCATTTCTATTTTATTAAGACCAGTTAGAGCGCCATAATGTCTCTCATTTAATTGCCATGCTTGTGTAAAATTTTTATTATCATTTAAAATATTTTGAATTATTTTTAATGTATTTTTTGCTCTTAATTGAAACGATGAGTAATAAAAATCTATTGATAAATTCTTTTTTTTAATTAATGCTCCTGCCTTTTTTGCTTCTAATATGCCATTTTCTGTCAAATCTATATCAACCCATCCAGTGAATCTTTTTTCTAGATTCCATTTACTTTGACCGTGTCTTATCAATATTAAATAGTTCATTACTTATAGTAAATTTTTTAATATAATTAAAATACTATAGATGTTTAACAAATTTTTTTCATATTTAAAAAAAATTTTCTACTTAGCTAATGCGGTACTTATCATACTTTATTTGTTTCCAGGAAGTATATTAGGGTGGATATTATATAAGGATGCTGGTCTTCAACCACAGATTACCTCAGATTTTATTGTATCATCCAATCACGTTTACGCTTTTATAACTTTATCATTATTAGGCTACATATCATATGAAAGAAAAAAATTAAATTTGTTATTTGTATATTTGTTTTTTATTTCCATAAGCCTAGAGCTCATGCATATTATTATCCCAAATCGGGGTTTTGAATTTTCTGATTTATTTGGAAATGTTGTGGGTGTATTAATTATATATTCTTATTGGAAAATATATAATTCTTTTAAAAATTATAAAAAATGAAAAGAAAAAGTTTCAATAAATTTTTAATTCTATTTTTTCTTATTTTTTCAGCATGTTCCTCAATACCAAAAAATGTATCTAATAGTTGTGATATATTTGATGAAAGATATTTTTGGTATAAACACGCAAAAAAGGTCGAGCAAAAATGGGGTACTCCAATATATTTGCAATTAGCAATAATAAGAATGGAGTCTGATTTTGATTGGTTAGCAAAGCCACCAAGACAAAAAATATTTAAAATTATTCCTTTTAAAAGACCATCAAGTTCATTTGGCTATTCTCAAGCGGTAAAAGGTACATGGGAACAATACAAAAGGGAAACGGGTAATAAAGTTGCCACTCGAGCAAGATTTAAAGATAGTGTTGATTTTATTGGTTGGTATACAAATAAAACTGAAACTATTCTAAAAATTTCTAAAAAAGATGCTTTTAAACAGTATCTTGCATACCATGAAGGATGGGGCAATTATAAATATTATAAAAAAAATGAAAAAGTTATTAGATTAGCAAAAAGAGTTGAAAAACAATCTAATATTTATAAAAAACAATTATCAAGCTGCAAGGATTCTTTAAATAAAAATAAATATCTTATTTTTTAGATAATTCTTTTTTCAATTCAATATCTACAGCATCAATTCTTTTAGTGTTTTGTGCTAGAGCTAAGTACATTGAGGGAGTTATATACAGAGTAAAAAAAGTAGAAATAATCATTCCACCCAAAATAGTCGATCCCACAGCTAATCTTGATCCTTCACCTGCGCCTGGACCAATATTTCCTATGACTAGTGGCATCATTGCAATCATTGTGCTTAGTGATGTCATAATAATTGGTCTAAATCTTACAGAACAAGCCTCCCTCACAGCTGTTTCGATACTCTTTCCGGTAGTTCTAATTTGATTAGCGTAATCTACAATTAAAATGCTATTTTTTGTTGAAATACCTATCAGTATAATTAGGGCAATTTGAGAGAAAATATTTATTGAGCTGTTTAGAAATAAAATAAATACCAATCCTCCAAAAATAGCAAGTGGGACAGTCAAAATTATTATAAACGGATGAATAAAAGAATTAAAAGTTGCTGCCATTACTAAATATGCAGTTAACAAGGCTAAAGCGAAGATTATAAATAATTCATTACTTGTCTCTTTTAATTCTTCAGATTTTCCTTTCCATGTGATTTGATTTTTTGGAGATATATCAACCATAACATTTTCAAAGAATTTTATAGCCTCTACTAAAGTGTAGTTTTCATTAATATTGGCGGAAACAGTCACAGCCCGTTGTCTATTATATCTAGCTAATTGTTTTGCAGCTCCTTCATCTTTAAAACTGACTAGATTTGCTAATGAAATAAGTTTTCCATTGGTTTCTGAGCGTAAAAATATTTTCGAAATTCCATCCTTATTTCTTCTATCCGATAAATATTGCTGAACAATTATTGGGTATTCTTTTCCACGTTTATTAAAAGTAGTTATTCTTTTGCCTCCGTAAAGTGTTTCTAAAGTTTCTCCAATTGTTTTTGTTGAAACCCCCAAATCCTTTGATTTATTCTTATTAATTATTAATTTCACCTCTGGTTTGTTTCGATTGTAATCAGACTCAATTCTTGAGAGATTTTTATTTGATCGAAGTTTTCTTATTACCTTCTTTTGAATCTCCTCTAATTCAAGATAAGTATTTCCGTAAATTACCATTTGTACAGGTTTATTATAATTAGATATTCTTATGGATTGTGGTGAAATCGGAAAAGCCAATGCTTGGGGGAGAGTAACAATTTTTCCTATCGCTTCTCTTAAAACAACTTGCTGACTTTTTTTTCGATTTTTCCAATCGTCAAGTAGTGCTATGATAATGAAACTATTATAAGAATTAGCTGAACTCCCAAAACCAGGCACTCTCATTATAAATCTAGAATAGGGGCTATCTTGAGTTTGTAAAAGTGGGAGCAAACGAGCTTCAACTTTTTGGGCTTGTTCCTGAGTATATTCAAAAGAACTTCCTTCATCTGTTGCGCCAATTATTAAATAAGCTCCACGATCTTCCATAGGTAAGAGTTCTTTCTTTGAGAATGTGAATAATAAAATTGATGAAAAAATTATAAAAATAATAAAAAAACCAACAATCCTTGTTTTGTTAACGATTATATCTAGAGTTTCTTTGTAAAAATTAGCAAAGCTTAAGAAAATTTTCTCAAATTTCTGAATAACTAATTTTTTTGACTTTCTTTTATATAAAAATTTACTTGCAAGCATAGGAGACAAAGTTAGAGCTACAAAAGAGGATACTATTATAGAAAAAGATAAAGTTATTGCTGTTTCTTTAAATAATGTTCCTGATATTCCCTCTATAAAAATTAGAGGAAGAAAGACAGCTACTAAAATTAAAGTAGTAGCTATTATTGCAAATGAAATTTGTTTGGAACCTTTGTATGCTGCAATTAATGGTGTTTCACCATTTTCTATCCTTCTATATATTGCGTCAGTCATAATTACTGAATCATCAGTAATTATTCCAATAGCCAATATAAAACTTAAAAGAACAAAAATATTTATTGAAAGTCCAAAAATATAAAGACCCAAGAACGAAGCTATTAAGCTTACTGGAAGAGCTATGGCTGGTACTATTACAGCTTTAAGATTACCTAGGAATAAATATATTATTAATACAACTAAAATGAATGCAATAATTAGGGTTTTGTACACTTCCTCAATTGCTGCCTCTACATAGTTTGCCCTATTAAAAGATACCCTTAAATCTAATTCTTCAGGTAGAGATTTTTTAACTTCAATAATTCTTTTTTTTATATCATCTGAAAGTTCAACTGTAGATGCTCCGCTTCTTGCGTATATACCAATACCAACGGTTTTTAAATTTACTTGATCTTTAGTTTGAGCTTTAAATAGAGTTTTCTCTGAAACTGGACCAAACTCAATATTAGCAACATCTGATAACAAAATAACTTTGTTATTCGTCTTTTTTATTGGGAGTTGTTTAATAGAATTTATATCATTATAGGATTTATCTAAATTTAGAGTGAGATCAATATTATCTGCTTCAAGAGTACCCGCTGGCAGACTAATATTTTCACCTCTTAAAGCTAGCTCTAATTCTTGTATTGTTAAATCGTTTGCTGCTAGTTTAATTGGATCAACCCAAACCCTAATACTCAATTCTCTTAATCCACCTACCCTTATTCTTCCTACATTTTTAACACTTGAAAATTGATCTATTAAAAAACGCTCAGCATAATCTCCTAATTCAAGATCACTCCATGTAGATGATGACAAAGATAACCACATGGTAGTGGTAAATCCTGCAGCTCTTTTTAATATTTGAGGAGGTTCAGATTCTGATGGTAAATTATCTACAACCCTTGCAACTCTTTCTCTTATATCATTTGCTGCATTATCTAAATCCATACTAGTATCAAACTCTACATTAATAGTGCTTCTGCCATTCTCTGATTTAGAGTCTATATTTTTGATACCCTCTGCACCTCCTATGACATCTTCTAAAACTTGAGTCACCTCTTGATCTATAATTGAGGCAGCTGCAGATTTATAATCTACCTGTATTTGAACAACGGGTGGTTGGATCCCATCAGGTAGTTCTCTTACAGGTAGTTTCCAAAAGACAAATAAACCAAATATAATTAAAATTAGAGACATCACCCAAGATACAGTTGGTCTTCTAATGCTTAGTTCTGTGATAAACATTTATTTACTTATAGGTTTTATTTTTCCTCGAGGTCTTACTTTTTTTAAACCCTCTGCTACAATAATATTACCTTCATCTAATCCAGAGAGAATTTCGATATTTTTATTAGATCTAAGGCCAGTTATTACCTCAGTTTTATTAGCAACATTTTCATCTGTAATTTTGTAGACATATGATTTATCCCCTTCTACCATCACACTTGTATCAGGAACACTTAATGAATTTCTTAAATTAAATTTAACGCTCACCTCTAATAAAGATCCTGAAATCAAATCTAAGTTCTTATTTTCTACTTTTATTCTAGATAGTAAACTTCTTGTGTCTGCATTAATTCTACTTGAAACAAAATCAATTTCACCTTGAAAAATTTTATCCTTGTAACTAGATATTTTAACATTTACAGGCAAACCTTTTTTTATTGAAGTTGAGTAATTCTCAGGAATTTTTATATCAGAATATATCGTTGAGTTATCATCGAGTGTTATAATAATTATATTATTTGATACAAGAATATCCTCCGTTAGACCAGTGTAGCCCAAAACACCATTAAATGGGGCCAAGATATTCCCACTTTTTAATTTTATTAAGATATCTCCTTTTTTTACAAAATTTCTTAATTCTAAATCCTCAAAAAGATCATCTTTTTTAATTTTAAATGTTTTAGATTTTTTTGAAACAGCAGTGCCAAAAGTTTCAATTTTTTCTGAAAATTCCTTCTTAATAACTTTTGTAACCATTACTCCTGGAGGGGGTCTTTTGCTAAACTTTTTTTTAAAATGATTGCCTATCATTACTCTTCCAATAATCACAATCGCTATGACTAAAAAAAATACTAATAGTATAGAAATAATTTTTTTTGATCTTTTCATTTTAATCTAAATTATGCCGTATTCAGCCCAAGAGCCATCATAAATACAAGGATGATATTTATCATTTATTAGCGAATAAGCTAGTGCCAAAACACACGCAGTAACTCCTGAACCACATGAAAAAACTATATTTTGTTCACTAGTATTTTTTAAGAAAGATTTAAAAACTATTTTAAGGTCTTCTTTATTTTTGAAAGTTTTATCAAGATTTAAACATTGATTGAAGGGTATACAAAAAGAGTTTTTTATATTTCCACTTCTTAAACCTTTTCTTGGTTCTGGAACTTTTCCCTCAAATCTCTCTTTACTTCGAGCATCGATTACTTTAAATTTTTGAATACTTATGTTGAGATTAATTAATTCTTTATTCTTAACTAATTCTTTTCTTTCTAAAGCTTTATATCTAGATGTCTGAACATTTGTTATTTCTTTAGTAACTCTTCTCTCCTCAGAAATCCACTTTTTTAATCCCCCATTTAAAACATGAACTAGTTTAGGATCATGTCCAAAATATATGAAGTTAAACCAACATCTACATGAACTGATTACGTCTGAATTATCGTAAATGATAATTTCATCTTCTTCTTTAATTCCCATTTGAGACACGATTTTTTCCCATTCTTTTATTTCTACTAACATATGAGGTAGATCGGTATTTTTTTTAGAATTATTATCTAAATCAAAAAATATTGCATTTGGAATATGTTGATTTTTATATTCATCGAGACCGACTCGATTAGTTTGAGGCATGTGCCAGGAACAATCAATTATTTTTACTTTATTAATATTTTTATCTAACCAATCTGACTCTACTAAAGACATTTATTTTTTTTCTAAATATTTTTGGTGGTACTCTTCTGCAGGACAATAGTTTTTTAAAAAAGAAATTTTAGTTACAACTTTTCCTGATAATCTTTCATTTACGTCTTGCAATATCCTTTCAGCTATCATTTTTTGTTTATCATTTAGGTAAAAAATTTCACTTCTATACTGAGTCCCAAAATCTGGCCCTTGAGAATTGAGAGTAGTAGGATCGTGAATTTGAAAAAAAATTTTTAGAATTTTTTCGTAAGTTATAATTTTTTCGTCAAAATCAAGCTTAACAACTTCAGCATGATTTGTTTCCCCTGAACAAACTTCCTTATAGGTTGTCACAGAACTATTACCACCACAGTATCCTACTTCTGTTTTTATAATACCTTCAATTTTACTAAATTTAATTTCTGGTCCCCAAAAACACCCAAGAGCTAAAACTGCTATTTCCATTGATTATAAATTAAATTAATTTACAAATTATTCTTATGTTAAGTAAAAATCAATTAGGCTTTTTGTACATGTTTATGTCCGTTTGTGCTTTCTCGATTATGGATGTAATAGTAAAATGGTCAACTGCTTATCCAATTGGACAAGTTTTATTTTTTAGAGGATTTTTTGGAATAATTTTTTATTTTTTCATAATTCCTAGAGAAAGATTACATAATTTCTACCTCACTAAGAGAGCAGGACTTCATTTCTTAAGATGTTTGTCTGGATTAATTGCTTTAGTAGCTATTTTTATTGCATTAAGAAGCTTACCGTTAGCAACTGTTGTAAGTATTTCCTTTGCTGCTCCAATTTTTACAACTATTTTTTCAATTTTTTTGTTAAATGAAAGGGTCGGTGTATACAGATGGTTAGCAGTGATAGTTGGATTTATAGGAATTTTAGTCATTACTGAACCTGGTATCTCCTCTTTGAATATTTATTATATTTTTCCAATAATTTTTTGTTTAGGACTCTCATATGTTGCAATAGCCATTAGACAACTTTCAACTTCAGAACCAGTTTGGCTTATCTCTTTTTATTTTTCTTTAGCCATAACTATTTTAAGTTTCTTTAGTATTCCACAGGGATGGGTAATGCCAGATTTTAAAGATTTCTTATTATTATCTATGGTTGGTATATTTGGTGGAGTTGCAAATTTATGGTTAAGCCAATCATTTAAATTGTCAGAAGTATCTTTAGTTACACCGCTTAAATATTTGGGTCTAGTTTTTGCAATTTTTTTTGGTTATTTCATTTGGAATGAAGTACCAACAATCAAGACGTTATTTGGTGCCGCTTTAGTTATAATTTCTACTATGATTATTTTTAGAAGAGAAATTTATAAAAAGAAAATTACTACTTCTGAAATAATTAATGACTAAAGTTCCAAAATATTGGAGTAAAGCAAAAAAATATTTGTCAAAGAAAGATAAGATAATGTCTAAATTGATTAAGAATTATCAAAGTCCGTCAGAGACTATTTTAACGTCTCGAAGAGATATTTTTTTCTCTCTTTGCAAAAGTATTATTGGACAACAAATTAGTGTTGCAGCAGCTGATTCTGTTTTTTTAAAATTTAAAGTAAAATGTAAAAATAAGATTAATGCCAAAACTGTTTCAAAATTAACTTTTTCTCAGATAAAAAAATGTGGTTTAAGTCGCCAGAAAGTTTTAGGTATAAAAAACCTTGCTAATCAAATACTCGATAAATCATTTAATCCTAGATTATTAAATAAAATGTCAGATGAGGATGCTATAAATTATTTATCAAAATTGAAACAAATTGGAAGATGGTCTGCAGAAATGATTCTTCTGTTTACATATAATAGGTCTAACATTTGGCCTATTCAGGATATTGGACTTTTAAGAGCAATCTCAAAAAATTATAAGAAAAAATATTTACCTCCAGACAAATTTGTAAATCTGCTTAATAAAAGATTTTCACCATACTGTTCTGTTGCTACATGGTATTTATGGAGAAGTATTGATCCTAAGCCAATACAATACTAATTGCCTTCTATAATCTGGTGGTGTCTTACAACTGTATTTTTTAATAAATCATGTGCTGTTTTGTATTCACTAGAATAAAAAAATTTTTTTGCTTGATCAAATGAGGAAAATTCAATGACTGCTGTTCTTACAAATTTATTCCCTTCTGTGGTTATTTTTTTGCCTCCTCTAATTAGAAATTTTCCACTATGTTTTTCTACTGCTTCTTTGGCTTTTAGAGCATAATTTTTCAAAGCATCTTTGTCTTTAACAACCTCATAAACACATACAATATAACCCTTCATATTCACTCTACTCACTATTTAATTTTTTTTTACTTTTATTTATTTATATTATAAAAACTTCCATGGCAGACAAATTAATTATTAGCTTTAACGAATATAATAAAATTGTAGAGAAATTAGCATTACTAATTCATAAGAATTACAAACCGACAGTTCTTGTTGGCATCATGAGAGGCGCAGCACCTATAATAGATATTTTATCAAGAATATTAAAGTTACCAATAGCATACATAGTTATTCAAAGTTACTCGGGCAAGGGTATTGAGGACAAACAAGGAGAACTCATGTTTGCTCGGGAAATAAGTTCTTTAGCAAATAACGAGGATTTTAATAGAGTACTTCTAATAGATGATTTATCAGACACAGGTTTAACCTTAAATAAAAGCATTGAATGGTTAAAAAATTACGGTCCAACTAAGGATTATATTAAAGAGGTTAAGACAGCTTGTTTGTGGAAAAAGAAATCATCATCATTCGAGCCAGATTTTTGCCCCATTAAATTAAATTCAGATCCTTGGATTGTGCAACCAACTGAGCATTATGAGGAATTATCAATTGAAAAAATTATCGAAATTAATAAACAGGGCTAATTGATTAGCCCTGTTTATTTTTTGGATCAAGCAACTACAAAACTTAAGAAACTTAAAATTGCAATAACCCAAATAGCAGGAGAAGTTGTTGAAAACTTTCCAGTACAAATTTTGATCAAAGCATAGGAGATAAATGCTAGTGCGATACCATTACTAATACTGTAAGTTAAAGGCATTGCTATCATAGCTAATACAGCGGGTGCAGATTCAGAAATATCATCCCATTCAATATCAGTTATATTTCTTACAAATAAAACAGCGACATAAAGAAGTGCTGCTCCATCGATTTCCTTAGGAAGACTTGTTGCAAGCGGAGAGAGAAACAAGCAAGCTAAAAATAATATACCAATAACTAATGATGTCATTCCAGTTCTACCACCAGCTTTTACACCCGCTCCTGACTCCACATAACTTGTAACAGTAGTAGTACCCATCAGAGCTCCAGCAACAGTCCCAACACTATCAGACATCATCGCTTTCTCTATATCTTTTACTTTTCCATTTTTATCAACTTTGCCAGCGACATTAGCAACAGAGGTTAATGTTCCTGCAGTATCAAAGAAATCAATAAATAAAAGAGTAAATATAACTGTAGACATGCCTGCTGTAAAAGCAGCAGTTAAATCAAAATCCATTAAATAGGTCATTGGTGGTATACTCCCAACAACGCCATTAAATTTAGCTAAACCAGATATCCAAGCAATTATACTAAAGGCAATTATTCCAATAATAATATTTCCTTTTACATTAAGTTTTTCCATCACAATCATGGATACAAATGCTAAACATCCCAAAATTATTAAAGGGTTTTTAATATCACCTAGTGTAACTAATGTTACTGGATGATCAGCAACCACACCCATAATTTCTAGGCCAATGATTGCTAAAAACAAACCTATTCCTGCCCCAATACCAAGTTTTAGACTTTTTGGAATTGAATTAATTAACCATGCTCTTATAGGTGTTAAAGAAATAATTAAAAATAATACTCCTGCTACTAGGACTGCTCCTAAAGCTGCTTGAGGCGTATAACCCATACCAGCCACAACCCCAAATGCTACAAATGCATTTATACCCATTCCAGGGGCAAGTCCAATTGGCCAAGTTTTACCGTAAAAAGCCATTATGAAACATGCAAGAGCTGTTGCAACTATTGTTGCAGTAAAAACTGCTCCGAAATCAAAAAAGCCTTTTTCAGGTCCTGCAAATTCACCTGATAATATGAACGGATTCAAGAACATTATGTATGCCATTGTTAAAAAAGTTGTAACGCCGGCTATAACTTCTGTTTTAAAATTTGTTTTGTGTTTTTTATATTCAAAATATTTATCTAACATTATTCCTCCTGTAGATGTTTTAGATATTTGATTCTCCACTAAATTACCTTACAAAAACTGATTTTATTCACATAATTCAACTTAGAAGTTTATATTTATGACATAAATTAATTGATAATGTTAAATAGTGAAAAATTTGAAATTAATAATTCTTCTAATTATTTTTTGTTTTACATTATTGAGCTGTCAAACTGTCAAAGAAAAAACCGATGCAATTGTTGAAAAAGAAAATAAAAAATTATCAAAATTCATTGGGCAGTCTTCCAATGAACTAAAGGTTGCATTAGGAAACCCAGATGAAAGTTATAAAAATGAAAAAGAGAATACTGAATTTGTTTATAAAACAAAAAAGTATGGAATTCCTTGCGAAAGAAAATTTGAAATTAACTCTAATTTTATTGTAATAGGATTTGTTTCAAATGGTTGTTTTTAGTTTACCTGCGGAGACTAAGCTCCGCAAGCAAGGTTTACTTATTTAATTTCTATAAGTTTTTTCTTTTTATGATCTGGCACTATTCTTTCACAAGATATTGTTAAAAGACCATCCTTCAGCTCTGCATCATTTACTTTTACATCGTCTGCAATAGTAAATGATCTAGCAAATTGTCTTTGTGAAATACCCTTATGAATAATTTCACCATTTTTATTTTGATCTTGAGTCTTATTTATTTGTTTTGTTCTAACAGTTAATAAATTATCCTCAAATTCAACTTCAACATCCTTTTTATTAAAGCCAGCTAGCGCAACTTCTATCGCATAATTGTCTTTACCTGTTTTTCGAATGTTGTATGGCGGATAGTTCGACTGCATAGTCATTGTGCCATTCCCTAGCATATTTTCAAATTGATCAAACATATCGTCAAATCCGATTGAAAACGGTCTTAGGGAGTTAAATATAGATAGATCCTTACTTGTCATCTTTCCTCCTTTGTTAAGCAAGTTTTATTTTGAAAGTCCCATTAGGCGACTGACTAATTATATATGGTAATCTTTAAAATATTTTCAAGATTTAAATCTAAAGTTTTTTTGCAATCTTTAATGCAAAAGCATAATCTAACGATATCTCCTCTATCGCACCATCTCTTCCAGATTTTCCACCATGACCAGCATTCATTTCAGTTTTTAAGAGTAATAAATTATTATCAGTTTTGTAGTCTCTTAGTTTAGCTGTAAATTTTGCAGGTTCATCAAACAAAACTCTGTTATCACTTAAACTCGTTGTTATTAGCATGTGAGGATAGTCCATTTTCTTTATATTATTATATGGAGCGTAAGAAAATATATATTCAAAATGATCTTTATTTTCTTTAGCATTTCCAAATTCATCAAACTCTCCAACAGTCAGAGGCAAAGAATGATCAAGATTTGTGGTTAGTGAGTCTACAAATGGAACTGCCATTATAATACCTAAGAATAAATCTGGCGCTTTGTTAACGACGGCTCCCATCAACAGCCCTCCTGCTGATCCACCCATACCTATAATTTTCCCCTTAGATGTATATTTTTTTTCTATCAAATATTTAGCAGCATATATATAATCTTCGAAAGTATTCTTTTTGTTTATTAATTTTCCCTCTTTCCACCATTTCATGCCTTTTTCCATGCCACCTCTAATATGTGCTGTTGCCCAAATTATATTTCGATTAATTAAACTTAATCTTGTTGATGAAAAACTTGGACTCATTGAATTTCCATATGAACCATAACCATAAAGCAATAAATCAGCTGATCCATCTATTTTAGTTTTTTTATGTCTAGTTATAGTTAAAGGGACTAATCTTCCATCATGAGATTTGAATTCTACTCTTTCTACAATGTAATCATCAGGATTATGCCCAGAGGGAATTAATTGTTCTTTAACTAATTTTTTTTGTTTAGTTGAAAAATTATACAAATAAACCCTTGATGGGGTTTTTGGAGAAGAATATCCAATATACACTTCATTTGTATTTCTATCTTTTTGTCTAAAAGAAATGTTTGGTACACAGACTGGTTCGTCTGAAAAGATTATTTCTTCCTCTATGCCCGAATTAATATTTTTTACAAATAGCTTATCTAATGCATTAGATGTCTCTGATCGAAGTATCCAATTTTTTAAGAACATACAACTGCCAATTAAAACTTCATTTTTAGCCGCTACAAAAGTCCTCCAATTCTGTTTTTCAAGACTATCAGAGATATCAATTTTAAAATCTTCGGCATCTTCATTAGTGTGGTTATAAAATTTACTATCCCACGAATTAATTGAATAAAGTATACCTTTACGTCTTTTTTTAATTAATTTAGGATTTGGTATTTTCTCATCTACATCAAAATAGTACTGTTCTGAAGTATTATGATCTGAAGATGAGATAAAATAATACTTTTCGTCTGAGCTTAAATTTATACCTACTGTAAAAGCTTCACTTTTTTCCTCAAATATTAAATCATCACTCTTATCTAAATTACCCAATCTATGTCTATAAATTTTTCTTGCTCGATGATTATTATCTAACTTAGAATAAAATATATATTTATCATCTAAACTAAATGTAATACTTCCTGATGTATCATAGATTTCTTTTGTAATTATTTTATTAGTTTCGATTTCTCTTACAAATATAGTGTAATATTCTGATCCTTTAATATCCAATGAGTATGCAAGGAATTTATCATTATGGCTAACTTCAAGATCTCCAACCCCAAAGTATTCAACTTCTAATTTTTTTTTTTCTTTATCACCATTCCAAATTTCCTCTACCTTATTTGAATTTATTCTTTTTCGGAGTTTGATAGAATAATTACCCTCAATAGTAGTCTTGGTCCAATATTCATAAGTATGGTCTTTGTATGGAAGAGACTCATCATCAAGTTTTATTCTTCCCTTGATTTCATCAAAAAGTTCTTTTTGTAAATTTTTTGTATCCTTCAAATGATATTCTGTATGACTATTTTCCTGTATTAAATAATCTTTTACCTCTGGATTAAGCTTATCTTTATCTTTAAGCACCTCTAAAATATTAGTTTGATGGATCCAGCTATAATTATCTTCCCACGTAATATTGTGACAAGATTTTATTTCCAGTTTTTTTCTAAGTTGTGGTACTTTCATAGATAGAAGGATTATATGAATATAATAATTTATACAGTAGTAATATTGTTAATTTTTTATTTTCTCTTGAAATTTATTAGCAATATTTCATCCAAAAAAATATCTAAAGGTCTAAGATTTTTAATGATCATTGGCTTTATATTTTTAGCAGTATTATTTGCTATTGGAGGAAAATTTCTATTAACATTACCCTTAACACTCGCAAGCCTTGCATTATTAAAATTAAAAGGTCTATCCATATTTCAATTGATATCTCTTTTTAGGTTAATTCAAACTTTGAGGAGAAGTGGTAGATTTTCATTTAATCAAGCGCATAGAAAGAGCTTTTCAGATCTCTCAGTTTCAGAATCATATAAAATATTAAATTTAGATGAAAAAAAAAAATTAACTAAAGAGGATATTAACAAAGCATATTTAAAGATTCAAAAAAAAATACATCCAGATGTTTCACCAGAAACTGCACGACTGTCATCTATTGTAAATGAAGCAAGAGATGTATTAATGAATGAAGTTAAATGAATTTTTTGATTTCATTCATTACCATCTCTACTGAAATAGAATTTGGATTTAACTTAGAGTCATGAGAAATTTTATTCAAGTCAATATTTTGTGGAATAATTTTTATTTGATTGATACTATAGTCCGTATAAGCTCTTGGAGTGTCTAATAAGATTACAAAACTTGGCTTACCCATTTGCGACGATATGTGATGTCCAAAAGAATCATTACCTATATAAATATCACTTATATATATATAATTTTTAATATCGCTAATACTTTTGTTACTTAGGGACTCACAACATTCTTTTCCAACATCTTCAATAATTTCTTCTGCGTCATTACTTTCATCAGGTCCACATAACAAATAAAAATAAAAATTTTTATTTTCTTTAATTTTCTTTATCAAGGATGAATAATTCTTTTTCCCCCATTTTGTTGTGGGTCCTGATGAGCCGATACCAATAATAATCTTTTTTAGATCATTTTTCTTTAAATCATTTACTTTATCGATATCAACATTAATTCTACTTTCAGTGGGACATTCAATAATTCCTAAATTTTTTTCAGTAAATCTTTTCGCTGCTTCAACTAAGTGTAAATTTTTTTTTTTAAAAAAGGGATAATTATAAACATTTTTTATACCTGCTAGTTTAGCTGCGCAAAAAAATCTTAAACTCGGATAAAATATATAAATGTTATCTAAGTTTAATTTTTTAAAGAAATTTGATAGACTTATGATATCTGAAATCTTTTTATAAAATTTATTCAGATATATAATATCTGTAAAATTTGGATCTTTATCCAAAACCTCTTTTAACTTTGGGTTTAATGTAATGAGTGTTGTGGGGCCAAATTTTTTTGATATTTGATGGCAGTAACTAAGATGAAGTAAATTTGCACCAAGGCCTTTGTAGCTTAAGAAAATTCCAGTTTTCATATAAATAATTTTTCTATTATACTAAAAATAAAAAAAAATTTATGGCAAAAATAAAAGGAATATATGCAGCTGGAATGTCAATATTAAATGCTGATTTAAGTTTAAACGTTGAAAAAACAATTTTGCACTCAGAAAAACTTATTGAACAAGGATGCCATGGAGTTGCAATTTTTGGAAGCACAGGACAAGCGCAATTAATTCCAATTGTAGAGAAAATAGATCTCTTAAATAAATTATCATTAAGCAAATATAAAAATAATTACCTAATTGGAACAGGTTTAAATTCTTTAGGAGAAACTATAAATTTAATGAAGATTTCTTTATCCTTAGGTTTTAAAAAATTTTTAGTAATGCCTCCTGCATATTATAAATATGAAGATTCCGAGGTTGAAACATTTTACTCAAAAATTGTTGAGAAATTGAGCGATATTGAGATCATACTTTATAACTTCGAAAAATTATGTGGTTATAGATTTAGTGAGCATTGTGTTGAGGAACTTGTAAGGAGATTTCCAGACCAAGTAGTTGGTATCAAAGACAGTACATACAATTTATTTGAAAAAATACAAATAGCAAACTTTTCAGTTTTGCCAGGATCAGAATTAAAACTTTTAAGTGGCTTAGAGAAGGGTTGTTCTGGTATTATAACTGCAACTTGCAATGTCACAGCTAATTTATCTAGAAAAGTCTATGATGATTATTTTTCAAACAAAACACAAACGCATAATAAAAGATTATGTGATGTAAGAAAAGCTTTTGATAATTTTAATTTAATTTCTGGATTACACAGTTTCTATTCAAAAGAAGATAAAATTTATCAAAATTTATTACCTCCATTAAGATTGTTAAGTAACTCTGAAGAAAAAAGATTAATGGAAGAGTTAAAAGATATTAATTTCAATTTTAAATCTTTCGAGGCAGCTTAATATGCAATTAGCAACATTTTTAAATAAAGTTTTTAAGATAGGAGGTTTTATATTAATAGATGCTAATTCTAAAAATTACATAATAGGCAAACCTGAAAAAAACTCTATCAAAGTAAAGATATTAAATAAAAAATTACATTTTAAACTTTTATTACACCCAGATCTATATTTTGGGGAGGCATATACAAATGGAGAAATTGTTATAGAAAATGGAACTCTCTCAGATTTCTTAGATTTAGCTTTGATGAATTTCGGTCGGAAAGAATTAAATTTTTTTAGTTATTTAATTAATAGAATTAGAGGTTCTTATAGATATCTAACAAATTTTAATTTTATCAAAAAATCAAAAATGAATGTTTCTCATCATTATGATATTAAGGAAGATCTATATGACTTATTTCTAGATCCTAAAAGACAATATTCATGTGCTTATTTTAAGGACGAAAATGATAGTTTAGAAACAGCTCAAAATAATAAGATAAATCACATAATTAAAAAATTGAATATAAAACCAAATCAAAAAGTTTTGGACATAGGAAGTGGCTGGGGATCGCTCGCAATTGATATTGCGAAAAGCGCCCAATGTGAAGTTACAGGTATTACACTGTCAGAGAAACAATTAAATTATGCTAATAAAAAAATTAAAGAGATGAATCTGGAAAATCAAGTCAGTTTCAAATTAATGGATTATAGAGAATTGAATGAGAAATTTGACAGGATAGTAAGTGTTGGAATGTTTGAGCATGTTGGAAGAAAATTTTATAAAAAATTTTTTTGTCAAATAGAAAAATTACTAAAAGATAATGGCATTTCATTAATACACACTATTGGTTCGGTAAATCCTCCAAGAGACCCTCATCCTTGGATTACAAAATATATTTTTCCGGGTGGGTATACTCCAAGTTTGAGCGAAGTTACTAATCCTATTGAAAAAGCTGGGCTAATTGTTAATGATATTGAGGTTCTAAGACTTCATTATTCTCACACTTTAAGACACTGGAAAGAAAATTGTATAAGGAATAAAGATAAAATCGTTCAAATGTTTGATGAAAAATTTTTTAGAATGTGGGAATTTTATCTTGCTGGTTGTGAAATGTCGTTTAAGTGGGGAGATCAAGTTGTATATCAATTTCAACTTACCAAAAATTACAAATCAACCCCAGTGACTAGAGACTATATTTATCAATAAAAAATTGATAGGGTATCTTTTTCTCACAGATGAAAAAAAAAATAAAAAAATTGAAAAAAAAAACCAAAAAAAGGCCTGTTATAAAGCAAAAAAAAAAAATTAAGAGACCTATCAAAAAAAATAAAAATATTAAAAAGAAAAAAATTGTTAAATTAAGAAAAAATAATCAAAAAAGAAAAATTATAAAAAAAAAAATTAAAGTTAAAAATACTGAAAAAAATAGTGTTATTTTAAAATTAATTAAATTTCAGCTTTCTTTAAAACCAGAACTTAATTTAAGTTTTTTTTCTAAAATTGAGAAAAATATTCAAGGTTTCTTTGATAAAGTTTCTGAAACGATTTCAAATTATAAAATTTTAAAAACCGATGAAATAAGAAGAAGAAAAATAGAAAAAGTAGAAAATGAGAGAAAAGAAAAAATAGCTTTAGCAAATAAAAAAAAAGAAGATGAGGTACTTAGACTTAGACAGAAAGAGCAAGCATTAAAAGAAGAAGCTAGATTAGAAAAACAAAGAGCAAAAGATATAAAATTATTTCTAAGAAAAGAACAGGCTATCTTAAGAATCGAACAAGCAGAAAGACAGAAAAAATTTTTAAAACAATTAAGATTAGATAAACAAATAGAGAAATTTAGAATTCGAGAAGTAAAAGAATTAGAAAGACTTGAAAAAATTTCATTAAAAGAGAAACGAGAAGACTATGCTGGATTACAACAAAGGATAGAACAATTAAAAGACAAATACAGAATAATTAGAGATCAAAAAATTAAGGAAAGAGTCGAAGCCTTAGGTGTAAAAATTCAAGGTGATGAAGATAGAGAAACTCTTTTAATTAAAGAAAAAGAATACACTTTAGCAAGACAGAAGATCGAGTTTGCTTTGGAAAGTTTTTACAGAAGTGCGAGCAGCTTAGTTTTTCAACTCAACAAGAGATATATCACAAGGCATATGTCTATTTTAAGATGCATTGATAGAAGATTTGAAAATGGAGAAATATTTATTAAGTGGGATGAGTCTGAGGATGATAATTGGTTACTTTTAATATATATAAAAGATAATTCTCCAGATGAAGGAATTATAATAGAAGATAAAACTAATCCTGAAAAAAATGTATCTCATGAATTTAAAAATATAGATATTTTTAAAGCTTCAGACACGATGGTTGACTCGTTAACGCAACTTATCGCTAGAAAAAGAGCTAAAAGTGAAAATTAAATTTTATTATATGTTCAGTTTTTATATAATATGATTTTTGGTACGATCTTTCTTATAATTTTATATTTAATCTTAAAATATGTAATTGCTTGGATAAATTACTTTAATAATTTGGACTCAAGACTAGGAGATAGTACTTGGAGATTCAGTTATGATTATCCAGTAGTAGGAGACAGGGACATATCAGATTTAGATGATAAAGATTTTGTGAGATTAAGAAGAAAAAAAAATAAAATTGTCTTATTAATGTATTCCATAGTGCTTGTTATGTTTATTGCCTCAATGTCTTTATTAAGTCAGTTTTTAATATTTTTTTTTAATTAGTTTTTTATTTTTTAAATATAAAAAGAAAGCAATAAATTCATATCCATAAGAAAATATATTAAATATTATTGGAAGACTAAAAAATTTGTAAAGGAATCTATATTTTGGTATTTTTTTCCATAAAAATAAAAACGCTTCAGCTCCCGCAATAATTTTTTCCTTATCTTTAATGTGAAGTCTTCTTAAGAGTTCTTTATTATTTTTGTTAGTTTCTTTCTCTGCTGAAATATTATTAGTAATATCAATCCAGTCAATTCCTTGAATCTTTTCTTTTTTATATAAGTCAATTTCGGTTTTACAGATTTTACAAGAATTATTGAAATAAACTTTCATAATCGTATTTTATTACTAATTATGCATATAAAGTACATGCGTAAAATACACTAGTTGAAAATTATCTTGAACGGGCTATGTTTTATATAAATGAGCAATTTTTTTGAAAAATCAGATATATCTAGAAGTGAGGCTGAAAATATAGTCTCTAACACGCTTAAAAAATGTGATGATGGTGAGCTTTATTTAGAAAATTCTAAATCTGAGACAATTTTATTAGATGATAATAAAATTAAGAATTCTAACTATAATTCTGATCTAGGATTTGGTTTTAGAGCTGTATCAGATGAGGTTGTTGCCTATTCTCATTCCAATGAAATTTCAAAAAATTCCTTAAAACAATCATCTGAAAATTTAAAATCAACTTTAAAATCAGCTAATGGCACTTATAATTATTCTATTCCTAAATCAAATGCAAAGTATTATGAAAGTATTAATCCTTTAGAGGAAAAAACACTCAATTCAAAAATAGATATACTAAATAAGGTTAATGATTATCTAAGAAAAAAAGATAATTGTGTAAAACAAGTAACTTCAAATTTTAGTGGAGAACAAAAATCTATAGAAATTATTAGGTCAGGAGGGGAGTCATTAACTGACGTAAGACCATTAATAAGGTTCAATGTTTCAGTAATGCTAGAGAAAAATGGAAGAAAAGAGACAGGAGTTTATGGAGTAGGTGGTAGACAATCTTATGACTCTTATTTGACAGATGATAACTGGAAAAATGTTTGTGACGAGGCTTTTAGAATAGCCTCGGTAAATTTAGAGAGTAAACCAGCTCCAGCAGGAGAAATGAAGGTTGTTCTTGGCCCAGGTTGGCCCGCTATTCTTATTCATGAGGCGATAGGACATGGCTTAGAGGGAGATTTTAATAGAAAAAAAACCTCAGCATTTCATAATTTGATGGGCCAAAAAGTTGCAAGTGAGGGAGTTACCATTGTTGACGATGGAACTTTAGACAACAGAAGAGGAAGTCTTACTATTGATGATGAGGGTACGCCCACAGAAAAAACAGTATTAATTGAAAATGGAATTTTAAAAAATTTTATGCAAGACAGACTTAATGCAAGATTAATGAAAACAAGATCAACAGGTAGTGGTAGAAGAGAAAATTATAGACATATTGTATTACCTCGCATGAGAAATACTATGATGTTGAGTGGCAAACAAACTCAAGAAGAAATGATTAAGTCTGTAGATAAAGGAATTTTTGCAGTAAGTTTTGGTGGTGGACAAGTTGATATTACTTCTGGGAAATTTGTTTTTAATTGTACAGAAGCATATGAAATAATTAATGGTAAAATTGGTTCACCAATAAAAGGAGCAACTCTTATTGGAGATGGCCCTTCAATTTTAAAAGAAGTTTCAATGGTTGGGAATGACATGATGTTAGATCCAGGTATTGGGACTTGTGGTAAAGCAGGACAGGGAGTGCCTGTTGGAGTGGCTCAACCCTCTATATTAATTAATAAGATGACTGTTGGTGGTACCAGTCTGTAAATGGTTAAAGATCGAGAATATTTAGAAAATAAGGCTTTATTCTGTTTAGATTTAGCAAAAAAATTAGGGGCTACAGATATAAGCGTTAATTTAGGTAATTCTATTTCAGAAACAGTTAACTTTAGGAATAAAAAATTAGATGAGTCTAATAGGTCAGATAATCTTGGTATAGACATTACTACATTTATAGGTAAGAAAAAATCATCTATATCTTCATCAAACTTATTAAAAGAGAATCTTACTATTTTAATCGAAAAATGTATCGAAACCACAAAAAATACTCCAGAGGATGAATTCAACTCGCTCCCAGATAAAGATTTACTAGCTAGTGAAGTAAGAGATTTAAATTTGTATGATGACGATCACATAGAAAATGATAAAAAAGTTGAATATTTGTCGAGGCTCGAGGCTGCTGCCTCAAAGGATAAAAAAATAGTTAATACAGAGTCTAGCTTTGTAGAAGATAAATCGAATTTTATTTTGGCTAATAGTGATGGTTTTTGCAAAGGTTATAAGACTTCATCATTTGTAGCCTCTAGTGTTACTGTCGCTAAAGATGACAAAAGCATGGAGAGAGATTATGAATACTCCCGTAGATGTCATCTTAAAGATATTAACAATGCAGAAGATTTAGGAAAAAAGGCTGCTGATTTAACATTAAGAAAGCTGGGCCCAAAAAAAATAGGCAGTCAAAAGATTGCTATAATATTTGATAAAAGAATTGCAAAAGGAATGTTAAGTACTTTTGCAAGTGCAATATCCTCTTCAGCTATTTCAAGAGGAACTTCATTTTTAAAAGCTAAGATCAATGAAAAAATTTTTTCAGAAACAATTAACATTATTGATAAACCAGATATATTTAAAGGTCTAGGTTCAAAAAGTTTTGACTCAGAAGGAGTTAAATCTGAAACTTTAAATTTAGTTGAGCAAGGTATTTTAAAACATTATTTGATCGATACATATAATGGAAAAAAGCTAGATCTTAAATCTAATGGAAGATGTGGGGGAACTACTAATCTTTATTTTAATAATGGAGAAACTTCCTTTAAAGATCTTTTAAATTCTAATTCAAAATGTCTTTATATAACTGAAACTATTGGTCGTGGAAGCAACATTGTTTCAGGAGATTATTCTGTTGGTGCAACTGGTTTTTTAGTAGAAAATGGAGAGTTTAAACATCCGATTAATGAAATAACCATTGCAGGAAATTTAAAAGATATGTTCCAAAATTTAACTTTAGCGAATGATTTAGAATTTGAATATTCGACAAACTCTCCAACAATGATGATTGAAGGTATGGTTGTTGCTGGTAAATGAGTGACTTCTGTGTAATTGGTTCAGGCATTTCTGGAGCTACTATTGCAAATCTTTTAAGTAAAAAAAATTCTGTAGTTTTGTTCGACAAAGCAAGAGGAATAGGGGGACGAGCTTCTTTTAAAAGAGTTAAAGATAAAATTGGTTTTGATCATGGTACACAATATTTTTCACCTAAAACAAAAGAGTTTAAAAGATTCACAAACGCTCTAATAAAAAAAAAGATCTTAAAAATATGGGGTGGTAAGCATATTTTTTTAAATTCAAAAAAAAAAGAGAATAAAAAACATATTAAAGTAATAGGTAAAAATGGTAATAACGATATAAGTAAACATTTACTAAAAAAAATTAGTTGTAATCTTCAAACTGAATTAAAAAAGATTTATTATAAAAATAAATTTTGGTATTTAGAATTTGATGATGGCAAAATAAGATCTTTTAAGAGTATAATTTTAACTTGTCCTTTTCCGCAATTAAAAAAACTTGCTAAAAAATTTATTGATAATTCTTTTATAAATAAACCACTAAAAATGGATGCAAATATTACAACAATGATTGCAATAAAAAAGGATAGGAGATCAAATAGTAGCTATTTCTTTGATGATGAAATTTTGGGTTGGGCAGGAAATGAAAACTCCAAAAAAAGATTTCAATCAAGATATGATTTATGGACACTACAAAGTACTTTTAAATGGGCAAATAAAAAAATTAATCAAAATAAAAAGTATAAAAAAGAAAATTCTAAAATTATGATAGAAAAATTTTTTAAACTCTCAAATATTGGTAAAACAAAAATAGTTTATTCCCTAAATCATGGATGGAAATATTCTTCAAACTCAAAACCCTTAAGAATTAAAAGTTATTGGGATCCTTTAAGGAAAATAGGGGTTTGTGGTGATTGGTTTATAGGACCAAGATTAGAGGCTGGATGGTTAAGTGCAAGAGATTTATTTAAAAAGATCTCAAATTAGATTATTCAAAATTTTTAAATCTGTATTCCCAGTTACCCATTCTTGAATATGATACTTTTAATATTCTTGAATTTTTTTGATCGAACCAGATATTAAAATCTAGTCTTTTATCTTTGGGTAAAGTCATATCTTGCGATTGAAGGGTAAAATGATCTACTTCGTGCATTTTTCCATAAAGGTTAATTTTATCTTTGCCAACAAAAGTAACAATTTGTTTTTTTATACTTCCTGAAATTGGACTAATTTGACTATTAGCTTGCAGAATTTTGTGATTCCACCAGCTTCCTATTACATTGTTATATGAAGCCTCACCGGTATAAGACGAGCCTATAATTTCAAATTTTTTATTTTTTTCATTAAAAACAAGATTTACAAATTTCTTTTTATCATTTTGTAAAGTTTTAGAATTATAAGAAACCAATTGGTCTTTGATATATTTCTCTTCACTAAATCCTTCAACTTGAAAAACCGTAGCACCTAAAATTTTAATGGAAAATTTGAGTTGGTTAGTAATTACAGTTTCTTCACCATTTCTCTTAAAAAAATAGTAATTATAACCAACTAGTTCATCGTTACGAAAAATTTCCATCTCAATTTTATTATATTTAATATAGTGTCCAATGTGAGCAATTGAATTAAATGGGTAAATTATGAGAAATAAAATGACTATAAATTTTTTCATTTAGCATCTAGTTTAATAGACTTTTACAAAAATAGAAATAATTTATTAAAATGTTTTTAAAAATCAAAAATATTCCAAAAGTTAATTGGAGCTCTAACAAACCTTATAACTTCAAACCAAAATTTTCTACATCCTTTTTTTTATGCTTTGGTTTAATGTTATTTGGCCTGGGTGAAGGTTTATTAATTGTATCTACTACTGGAGCTTCTCCGTGGAGTGTTTTAGCTCAGGGTATTTCTTTAAATGTTAACTTGAGTATTGGAACAATAACACTTTTAATTAGCATAGCAGTTTTAATTTTGTGGATACCACTTGGTCAAAAACCAGGGATGGGAACAATATTTAACGCACTAATAATTGCATTGATGATTGATCTTTGTATAAAATTTGTTCCTACTCCGTCCAGTTATACTTACCAATTAATTTTAGCAATTTTTTCAGTTATTACTGTCGGCATAGGTGGAGGTATTTATTTAGTTTCTAATCTTGGGGCGGGACCTAGAGATGGATTAATGATTGGTCTACAAAAAAAAACAAATTTACCTATTGCTGCAGTTAGAGCATTCTTGGAAATATCAGTTGTAAGTATTGGGTGGTACTTAGGAGGAACAGTGGGAATAGGGACTTTATTATTTGCTTTTGGAATTGGTCCTTGTGTTGCTTTTGGCTTGTATTTAGTTGATAAAATTTTTGATTAGGCGGCAGCACCAGATTTTTCTTTTCTTTTTCTCTCATGAGGATCAAGAATAGCTTTTCTTAATCTACAAGACTCTGGTGTTATTTCTAGAGCTTCGTCTGTATTTAAAATACTTAACTGTTCAGCTATTGACATTTTTCTAACAGGTGTAAGAACAACATTCTCATCAGTTCCTTGAGTTCTCATATTGGTTAGTTTTTTACCTTTCATAACATTTATAATCATGTCACCAGGTTTTGGAGATAACCCAACAATCATACCAGGATAAACTGGATCATTATGAGTTACAAACATCTCACCTCTTGCTTGTAAATTAAATATCGCAAATGCCACAGCTTTCCCTTGTTCCATAGATATTAAAGCTCCATTTTTCCTTCCTTCCATTTCTCCCTCAAATTGACCATAATCGTGAAAAATTCTATTTATGATTCCATTTCCTTTTGTGAGTGTTAAAAATCTGCTGGTATAACCCATTAAACCTCTTGTTGGGGCGTGGAATATAAGTCTTTTTTTATCTTTACCAGTATCTTTTAATTCAATTAATTTCCCTTTTCT